>JBAWFY010000404.1:0-2327 GCA_049592335.1 Occallatibacter sp. | reverse complement strand
AGAAGGGACACATGACCGTTCTCCTCCAGCCCGCCGAGTTGCTCATCATCGCGGGAGCGGCCGCGGGAACCCTGTTGGTGGCCAATCCCATGCGAATTCTCAAGGCCATCGTAGCCGGCCTGACGGGAACGCTCAAAGGCTCCGCCTACACCAAGGATCGCTACCTGAGCACCCTCAAGATGATGTATCAGTTCCTGAACAAAGTGCGAAAAGAAGGACTGCTGGCCGTGGAGATGGACGTGGAAAAGCCGGCGGAAAGCGCCATCTTCAAAAACTATCCGGATTTTCTGCATGACCATCACTCGCTCGATTTTGTCTGCGATACCCTGCGCACGGCCATCACCGGCGGCGTGGAACCGTTCGACATGGACCAGATGATGGAACTGGACATGGAAGTCCATCATCAGGAGGCCGCGCAACCCTGCGACTCGCTGACGACGATGGCCGATTCCCTGCCCGGCCTGGGCATCGTAGCCGCGGTGCTGGGCGTCGTCATCACTATGGGAGCGCTCGGCGGACCGCCCGAAGAGATCGGCAAACACGTGGCCGCGGCGCTGGTGGGAACCTTCCTCGGCATCTTGCTCTGCTACGGCCTGGTGGGGCCGCTGGCCTCGAACATGCGCAAGATCGCCGACGAGCACAACGAGTATCTGCATGTGCTGCGCGTTCTACTGCTGGCGTTTCTCAAAGGCTCTGCGCCCATGATCGCCATCGAAATGGGGCGTCGCGCCATTCCGGCGCATTCCCGGCCCGGATTCGACGAGATGGAGAAGCACTGCAAGAACAAGACCGAAGCTCCGGAAGCAGCGGCGCCGGCTGCGGCGGCGTAAAGACAGGGAGTAGGGAGTGGACAGTAGGGAATAGGAAACCAGGAACAGTGGCGGCAAAAGCGCAACCCATCATCGTGATCAAGAAAAAAAGCGGCCACGGAGGCCACCACGGAGGCGCATGGAAGGTTGCCTACGCCGACTTCGTGACCGCGATGATGGCGCTGTTCATTGTGCTGTGGCTGACAAGCCAGAGCGATGCTGTAAAGAAAGCCGTGGCTGGCTACTTTAACGACCCCAGGGGCCTTGCAACCCTGCTCGGAACCACGCTCTCCGGCACCGGCAGCGGCACGGCGGTCGTGGTGGACCCGAATCAGAAGCAATTGCAGGACCTGAAGGAAAAACTGGAGAAAGAGATTCAGGCCAACAAAGAGCTGCAGAAGCTGATCAAGCAAATCGAAATCACCATCACGCCGGAGGGCCTGCGCATCGAGCTGCTCGAAACCAAGAACGGCACCTTCTACCAAAGCGGCAGCGCGCAACTGAGCTCGAACGGCCAGGAACTGGTGGCCTTGCTGGGAACCGAACTGAAGACGCTTCCCAACAAACTGCTCATCGAGGGCCACACCGACGCCGCGCAATACTCTCAGGACGCCAACTACAGCAACTGGGAGCTCTCGGCTGACCGCGCCAACTCAGCGCGGCGCCTGCTGCAGTCCGATGGCGTGCGGCGCGATCAGGTGACGCAGGTGCGCGGCTTTGCCGACCAGATGCTGCGCGTGAAAAACAATCCCTACGACCCCTCGAACCGGCGTATCACGATTCTGGTGAAGAACAATGACCAAGCGCCGCTGCCGCAGCTGGCTCACGTGCAAGTCGTGGATGGCGCTTCTCCACCGGGTGCTGTTCCTTCTGCGCCTGCGCCAACTCCTCAGCCAGCGCAATCCGCGAAGCCCTCCGCAGGGACACCCGCCAAACCGCCGGCCAAACCGGGCGTATTCAGTAAGCTCACGAGCCTTCCGCCGGGAGCAAAGAAATAATTTCCTGGTAGCGGATGACGCGCCTCGCGCATAAACCAGTCAGCCAAACCGCGGCGGCGAGACAAATGGTATTGCTGATGCGCATCCAAGGCCCGCCAAGCAGCGAAGCCACAAAGAACAACGTAATTACCGCGACGAAGACCCTCCTGGGCGCGACCATCATCCTCTCCTTGCTCTTCGCGGAAGGCAGCGCGCAGTGATCATCCGTGACGAAGACAGGCTTGAACCGCCTGATTGAAAAAGGCTCGGTACTCGGGCTTTGGCATGGTCGCCCTCAGCCTTGCAGCTTTTTCGTCATCCGGCCAATGGCTCTCGTCGTCGTACATCCGTCGGAAGCCCTCGCCAATTTCCGGGTTCCCCTCCGTGAGTTCATCTCCAAGGCGCATCCAGCGTGCGACCAGCGCCCGGCCTTCGGCGCTATCTGGCGGTAGCTGGCGATCGAGCGCGCTCTGAAGTTCGACGAACAAGGCCCGCCATTTGTTACCGAGCTCTACCTTTTGTTCAGGCGTCAGTGCTGCAC
>JBAWFY010000403.1:0-4372 GCA_049592335.1 Occallatibacter sp. | reverse complement strand
TTCGTGAGCATCAGAGCCGCGGTGTCTGCGTCCACGCGGCTGGCCAGCACATCGAGATCGATGCCGCCTTGAGCGTTCGATTTGATGTTCTCGACCGCGTAGCCGCTGAAGGCCGCCGTCGCCGGATTTGTGCCGTGGGCCGAGTCTGGAATGAGAATCTTCTTGCGAGCATTACCCTGCGACTCGTGCCACGCCCGCGTGAGCAGAATTCCGGTGAACTCGCCGTGCGCGCCGGCTGCAGGTTGCAGCGTGATCGCATCCATGCCGGTGATTTCGAGCAGACACCTCTGCAACAGGTCCAAAATCTCCAAAATGCCTTGTGCGAGGGCGTCGGGCCGGTAAGGATGCGCGTCAGCCAATCCCTCGATGCGCGCGACAAACTCATTCACGCGCGGGTTGTACTTCATCGTGCACGAGCCCAGCGGATACATGCCCAGATCGATTGCGTAGTTCCATGTAGAGAGCCGCGTGAAGTGGCGGATCAGCTCGATCTCGCTCAGTTCCGGCAGCTCCGCGCGGTCCTTGCGGACGGCAGAGCCAAGGAGCGCGTCGGCGCTCACTTGAGGCACATCGAGCGGCGGCAATTTGTAAGCACGCTTGCCCGGAGACGACTTCTCGAAGAGCAGCGCCTCGTTTTGCGTTGGATGCGGACGGACTTTGCCCAAAGTGTGCGGGCCATTCTTCATGTCGGTCTCGTTCAATGCAGTCTCCAAAAGCTCTTATCGAGCTGGGTTCTCTTTGCTCGATTGATCCTTCTTCTTGGCGGCACGAAACAGAAAGCCGTTTAAAAGCCACATGATCGATCCCCACACTAACCCGCCAAAGAGTTTTTCAACAACAATTCCAACTGTTAGGAATGAAGTCAATGGTTTGTGATTTGCGAAGACACTGTCGCACACGCTTAAGAGGAGCGTGAGGCCACCAAAACACAGCACCCCCCAGAAAAGAATGAAGAAAGGTGCACCATATTTGATAGTCGCCTCGCGCAATAATTTACGCATGTTGCTTACGCCTCCACCTCTACCCCCGCCAGCACCTTTGCTGCCGCGTCGATCTGTTCGCGCGTAATCACCTCTGTTGCGCACCAGAGCGTGCAGTTCTTGAGCTCTGGATACCAGCGGCTTAACTCGATGCCGCCAACGATCTTGTTGTCGAGCAGGCGTTGGGTCCATTGCGCGGGAGCTTCCGCAGTTTCGAGAACGAACTCGTGAAAACGCGGCGCGCCGCCAAAGCGCAGCTTTGCGCCGGGAACGTTGGCGAGCGTCTTCGCCGCGTAATCCGCCTTGGCCAGGTTGTGTGCGGCCAACTCGCGCATGCCTTCTTTGCCGTACACGGCCATAAAAATCGTCGCCATCAGCGCAACCAATGCCTGGTTGGTACAAATGTTCGAGGTCGCCTTTTCGCGGCGAATGTGCTGCTCGCGCGTAGCCAGCGTCAAGACGAACCCGCGGTTGCCTGCTCGATCAACAGTTTGCCCGGCCAGCCGACCCGGCATCTGCCGCACAAATTGCTCTTTCGCAGCGATCACGCCGCAAAACGGGCCACCGTAACTGAGCGGCACGCCGAACGACTGCGCCTCCATGGCGACGATATCGGCCTCAACCGGCGGCCGCACAATGCCAAGCGAGACAGCCTCGGCGATCGAGACGATCAGCAGCGCGCCTTTTTTGTGCGCAATTTCGGCAATCGCCGGAATGTCCTCAATCACGCCGAAGAAGTTCGGGCTCTGGACAAGAACTGCCGCGGTCTCCGCAGAAACCGCACCGTCGAGCGCATTAAGATCGATGCGTCCGGTTTTCGCATCGTAGCCAACGATCGACGCGGGAAGCTCTTGGTGGAGCGCATAGGTTCCCAGCACCTCGCGGTACTCGGGATGCACAGTGGAAGCGACCACGGCCTTGTGCCGGCCGGTGACGCGCACCGCCATCATCACCGCTTCGGCCGCGCCCGTCGACCCGTCGTACATGCTGGCGTTGGCGACGTCCATGCCCGTGAGCTCGGCGATCATGGTCTGGAATTCGAAGATCGCCTGCAGCGTGCCCTGCGTGATTTCGGCCTGGTAAGGCGTGTAGCTGGTGAGGAACTCGCCGCGCTGCACCAGCGCGTCGATGATCACGGGCCGGTAATGGCGATAGGCGCCCGCGCCCAGAAAGCTCGCAAAGCTAGTCGAGTTCTTCTCGCCAGCGGCGCGGAAATATTGGACGATCTCGCTCTCCGCCTGTTGCCGCGGCACATCCAAATCGCGGTTGAGGCGATACTCGGCCGGAATGCTCGCGAAGAGATCGTCAATGGACGCCGCGCCGATCTCAGCGAGCATCTGGCGGCGTTCTTCATCGGACTTGGGAAGGTAACGCATGGATGGTCCCTCCGGGACCAGTGATCACTGACAACTAGCTCGCTGCCTCCTCCGCAATAAACGCCTCATACGCAGCCGCGTCCAGCAAGTTCGCTAACTCGGCCTTATCGGCCAACTCCATTTTGATGATCCACGTGCCGTGCGGATCAACATTGAGCTTGTCTGGAGCGGTCTTCAGTTCTTCGTTCACCGCGATCACGGCGCCGCTCACGGGCGAGTAAAGATCGCTGACGGCCTTTACGCTTTCTACGGAGCCGAAGGTGGCTTTGGCCATCACTGCAGCGCCCACTTCAGGTGTGTTCACGTAGACAATGTCGCCCAGCGAGTTCTGCGCGTAATCCGTGATGCCGATCGAGCCGGTGTCGCCCTCGACCGAGATCCATTCGTGCTCGCGCGTGTATCGATAGTTTGCGGGATAGGGCATGGCGGTCTGCTCCTTGGGGGAATACAGCGAAATACCAGTCTAAGCCGAATGGTGCAAGCCGCGGACGAGGAAAACGGGACTAAAAACAGGGAATAGCCAGTAGCCGATAGTTGGAAGCCGCCTCCTATTCCCTATTGGCTACTCCCTATTCCCTGCTTCTACCCCATCACCAGCACCGGCTGAAAGAGCGTTCCGGCCACGCGTTTTGCGATCCCGGCCAGTTCCCGCGGCCCGGCAAATACTTTGACCAGCGGCGCAGTGGAAAACTCCGGCAGATTGGCCTGCGCGCCATTGCGCAACCGGCCAAGCGCCGTGGTATCGGCGGTAACGGAGGGCATTTCCGGCAGCAGCGCGCGCGGATGCACGCAAGTGGCCTCAAGCGCACCAGCGTTGCCGGCCAACGCCTCCAGTTCTTCGAGCGTATGTGCGTCGTCGAGGGTAAACGCGCCTGCCCGCGTGCGCCGCAGCCGACACAGATGCGCGCCGCAGCCCAGATCCTGCCCCAGCTCGTTCGCCACCGAGCGCACGTACCCGCCGGAACTGATGTCGATGGTGAAGCTGGCTTCCGCGCCCTCGACGGCCACAATCTCAAACCCACGGATGTGGATTTTGGCTGGCTTCAACTCCACGGGCTTGCCTTCGCGCGCCAGTTTGTAGGCCGGCTGGCCGTCGATTTTCTTGGCTGAAAACTGCGGCGGCATCTGCTCGATTTCGCCGTGGAATCGCACTGCCGCGGCGCGCACCTTCTCCCATGTGACGGTTTGCGCCGCCTCCGGCCAGCGATCCGGACCGGCGGGTTCGCCGTCGGCATCGTAGGTGTCGGTGGCAAACCCAAACCGGATCGATCCTGAATAGCTCTTCTCGGCGGCGGAAAAATATTGCGCCAGCCGCGTGTACTTGCCCATCAGCAATGGCAGCACGCCGGTGGCCATCGGGTCGAGGGTGCCGAGGTGTCCGATTGACCGCTCTGAAGTAATTCTGCGCAGCCGGTTCACCACGTCGTGGCTGGTCATGCCGCCCGGCTTATCGATCACAAGTAACCCGTTCACAAACCTAACTCTAGTTCGCGTGGCTTCGCTTGCCAACCTGCAACACGACGGAGCTGGCGGAGTGATGGCTACGCTGCGCAAAATCACTGAGGTGACTGTTGCGTTTGTGCATGCCCGATGCGCCGGTGAGAAACTAGTATGAGATGCTCGGCGAACTGGAACGCGTGCGAAAGATCTTGCGCGAGCTCGGCAAATCGCTCGAAAGCGCGGCCGCCGATCCCGCGCCCAGCAGAGTGCACAAGCTGCGCACCGCTTCGCGGCGCGTTGAGGCCGTCGCCGCAGTGCTCGACTCAGCCGATCCCAAAAGATCGCGGCGTCTCCTTAAAACTATCGAGCTGGTGCGCAAAGCGGCCGGCGGAGTGCGCGATATGGACGTGCTCATGGCCCATGCGCGCAAGCTGCGGCGATATGGCGCCGAACAGTCACTGACTAGCCTGCTTGTCTATCTGGAAGCGGCCCGGCGCGAGCATGCCGCGGAACTCACGCGCGTGCTCGACCAGCGGCACAAAGCTATTCTCAAGGAGATCAAAGAATACTCGAAGC
>JBAWFY010000402.1:0-2281 GCA_049592335.1 Occallatibacter sp. | reverse complement strand
AAACACGCCAACCTGGGGATCAGCCTGCCCGGAACCTTCGAAGACCCAGTCGCGCCCGTCTACGTTGACGGCAAGCTCGCCACCACGCTTCGCGGCGACACCATCGTCGCCGAATTCAAGCAGATTCTGAATAACTATGTAGAGAGCCACTACGGCCAGGGCGCGAAGGCCCAGGAACTGGTCGCGACGAAGTAAGATGGATCGCGAGAGTTTTTGGCATCCGGAATGATCTGTTTGCCAAAATGATTACCGCTCTGTCGCACGCGAGGCAAACGTGGGCTCCTATTCCGTCAGCAATTTCCAGGAGATTGGAACCGAACTTCAGAGTGAAATGAGTTCGGGAGAGTCGCTATTGTGGTCGGGGCAGCCACAACAACGAGTGATCTTTCACCAGCAAGACTGGTTTGCAGTTCCATTCAGTTTAATGTGGGGCGGATTCGCTATCTTCTGGGAGTGGGGCGTAACCGGACATTGGGGAAATTCCGGACACTCGCACCCTGCACCGGCTTTTTTCACCCTTTGGGGAATCCCTTTCGTACTCGTGGGCCAGTATTTGATCTGGGGACGTTTCCTCTATACCGCATGGAAGAAGGCGCGGACCTATTATGGGATAACCAACAAGCGCGTTTTGGTTCTGAACGCGGGAGCAAATCGGCGGGTTACCGACGCCTATTTCTCCAGCATCGATTCTGTTTCTCTGACGACTCGGCCGGATGGGATCGGCACCATAGATTTTGCGCCGGAGACCTACGCCCCAACTTCATGGAACTTCAACAGTCGGCGCGGACGCGGCAATCAATTGGGCATCGACCTATCAAGGCCCGCGTTTTTCGACATCGAGAACGCACGAAACGTCTATCAGCTTATCCAGTCCCAGCGGGAAAAGACCCGGCAATAATTCTGTGTGATCGAGAAGCCAGGGCTTTCCATTGCTCGCAAATCGCGCTACCCTATCTGCAACTCTCGCGGGGTTCGTTTCATGCGGTTCAGCCTCCTCGGTTTGCTGGCGGCGGCTATGGTGTGTGCGCCGAGCGTTGTTTTTGCAGGCAAACCAAAGCCCTGCGTCACCGCCGACCAGGCCGCGCAAATGTTCAACAAGGACGTTTGCGTTTCAGCGCATATCTATGACGTGGTGCAGCTTCCAGACGGCACACGATTCCTCGACGTGTGTTCGCCCCAGACCATCGATGAGCAGTGCCGCTTCACCGTCGTCAGCTTCTGGGAGGACCATGACGAGGTGGGCGAGCTGCAGAGATATCGCAACATGGACGTGCAGATTCGTGGCATCGTCGAGCCCATGCGCGGCCGCGCGGGCATGATCCTGAGCCATTCAAGGCAGTTTTACGGTGGCCCGCCGAAGTTCAAGCCTAACCCGGCGCTGCTGCACGGTTTTAATGCCGAACAGGACCGCCCGCCAGTAAACGATCCGGCGCTTCATGCGCCGAGCGGCCATCGCTCGTTCATGAACAATCGAGAGCAAGAGGCCCCTTCAGGCAAATAGACCGTCCGTCTCCGCTCATTCGCCTCTTCTTCGCCCATTTATATATAATCATCACATGGACTTTCAGCTCGTTACCAGCTACAAGCCCAAAGGCGACCAACCGCGCGCCATCGACCAGATTATGGAGGGTCTCGGCGCCGGCGAGCAGCACCAGGTCCTGCTGGGCGTCACTGGGTCGGGCAAAACCTTCACCATGGCCAAGGTGATTGAGCAGTCCAACCGGCCAGCGCTGATCCTCGCCCACAACAAGACCCTCGCCGCCCAGCTCTACCACGAGTTCAAGCAGTTCTTCCCTTCCAACGCGGTCGAATACTTCGTCAGCTATTACGACTACTACCAGCCCGAGGCCTACATTCCCGCCGGCGATCTCTACATCGAGAAGGAAGCTACGATCAACGAGGAACTCGACAAACTGCGGCTCTCGGCGACGCGCTCGCTTTTCGAGCGCCGCGACGCAATCATTGTCAGTTCGGTGAGCTGCATCTACGGCCTCGGTTCGCCCGAAGCGTAC
This sequence comes from Occallatibacter sp., assembly GCA_049592335.1. GTDB lineage: Bacteria > Acidobacteriota > Terriglobia > Terriglobales > Acidobacteriaceae > Telmatobacter. Next base: position 269 of record JBAWFY010000402.1, on the reverse strand, counting down.
TACGGCATGTTGCTGCTGCTCGAAAAAGGCCAGCACATCAGCCGCAAAGACATTACGCGGCGGCTGGTGGAAATCCTCTACGAACGCAACGACACGGACTTTCGCCGCGGAACGTTTCGCGTGCGTGGCGATGTCATCGAGGTCTATCCCACCTACGACGAAAACGCCTACCGCATCGAGATGTTTGGCGATGAGATTGAATCTCTCGCGCAGATCGATCCCCTCTTCGGCGCGGTCAAGCAAAAGTATTCGCGCCTGCCCATCTATCC
>JBAWFY010000401.1:0-8337 GCA_049592335.1 Occallatibacter sp. | reverse complement strand
CTTCACGATTGCCAACCGCAACACGTTCCTCATCGATCCCCAAGGCAAGATTGCCAAGGTGTGGGTAAAGGTGAATCCGGCCAATGCGGCTTCGGACGTGCTGGCGGCGCTGCCGTAGGCCGCCATTTCCGGAGAGGACGATGCCGACTCAACTTGCCCGCGACTTTCGCGCGGAGCTGACCAGCATTGAGCGCGCACTGCTTGCTTTACCGCACGCCCTCGCCGATACGCCATGGCGAGCGGGAGGGTGGACGCGCAAGCAGATAGTCGGGCATCTGCTCGATTCGGCGGCCAACAACCGCCAGAGGTTTGTGCGCGCGGCGATCGATGGGCAATACGCCGGTCCCACATACGCGCAGGATGCGTGGGTCGCGGCGCACGGCTACGCCGACCAGCCCTTCGACACGCTGTTGGGCTGGTGGAAGGCTGAGCACGAGATCCTGATGGCCGTGGTGGACCGGATTCCTGAAGACCGGCTGGAAACAAGCTGCGTTGTCGGCGACGATCAGCCGGTTACTCTGCGTTTTCTGATCGCCGATTACATCCGCCATCAAAAATTGCATGTGAAGCAGCTGCAGGCAGCGCGATCGTAAACAAACCGAAGATGGCTCAAACAAAATGCCCGGCTCAGTGAGCCGGGCATTTATTTCTCGAGACGTGCAGGGTATCGAGCGGTATAAGCCCTCTTGCGCGACACATGGAGCCATGCACCGCACACTGACTTGCCTGGGCGGAAGACGCCGAGACTACTTCTTCGACTTCTTCTTCCCTGCCTTCTTGGCGGCCTTCTTAGCAGCCTTTTTGCCCGCCTTCTTCACCGCTTTCTTGCCGGCCTTCTTCGCAGGAGCCTTCTTGGCCGGAGCACTCTTCTTTGCCGCCTTCTTCGCGGCCTTCTTAACTGCCTTCTTGGCTGCTTTCTTCTTAGGCGCCGCTTTCTTGGCTGCCTTCTTAGGCGCAGCCTTTTTCGCAGGAGCCTTCTTCGCGGCCGCCTTTGGAGCAGGCGCTTTTTCGGCTGCTTTCTTTGGCTCCGCCTTCTTGGCAGGAGCTTTCTTGGCGGGAGCCTTCTTGGCCGGTTTCGGGGCCGAGGGCTCCGCTACGATGATTACGGTTTCTTCGCCAACCAAATCGTCGTCGTCCGAAGAAGTAAGAATGCCGGCTGTCTCCTCGTCTTCCTCATCAGCAAATGCATCGACCTGATCGGCGTCAAAATCGTCCGGCTTTCCAAAGGGATCGCCGTCAGTCATTGCGTACATCTTGAACACTTCTTCCATCCCATTTGCCTCCAGCGGATAGCCGCTGCACATGATTTCGCATTTTCCAGAGAGCCGACGGAGCTATCTGGCTTGCGCAAGCGATTGTAGCTTTAGCTTGCACGCAAATACAAGGAAAACTCAAGCACAGAATGAGCTTGTGAAAGATTTTTCTTACTTTTGCGCGGCCCTGGAGGAGCGCGATGACCTATGCGCGCTGCCGCCGCCGCGGTGAGCGGCAGTTTTCTGGCCCTGCGGATGGGCCGGTTTGTGCTCCACACTGCCGGGTTTGCTGTGCGCGGAGGCTGTCCCGGAGCTCTTGCCGGATGCCTGGCCGGACTTCGGATGGGAGGTGCCGGAAGCGCCTGTATGGCGATGGCCGGAGGCATGGCGGACCGGCGCGGGCTCGGCCACGCGCAGTCGCCGGCCGGGCTCGACCCTGGTCCCTGCGGGAATCCCGTTCCAGCGCCGCAGTTCGCTCAGGGAGACCCCGAAGCGGTCGGCAATGGTAACCAGGGTATCGCCACGGCGGGCGGTATAGAGCCGGGGGTGCGCCAGGGATTCGACTGAAAGGGGCACGGGGACCGCGAGCGCCTGCACACTGGTGAGGCTTGCGTCTTTGTCGAGCTGGTTCGTCGAAGCCAGCTCTGCTACAGACACGCGATACTCCTGCGCGATCGATTCCAGTGTGTCTCCGGCCACAACGGTGTGGTAGCGCCAGGAATTGCGCCGCGCCTCAGGAATAAGGGCCACGCGCTCGGCAAAGAGCGTGGCCGTGCCGGCGGGAAGATGCAGGTCGAAGGTGGTATCGGGCGGCGTGATCATGCGCAACAGGCTGGGGTTGAGCGCCTCAATCTCGTCGACCGGCGCGCCTACCAGGTCCGATACAAGACGGAGATCGACGGAGTAGTCGATGGTGACGGTATCGGGCAGCACCGGGGGATCGAGGGTCACTTCGTCGAAGCCGTACTGGTGCGGATGGTTGGCGATGATGATGGCGGCCAGGATCTCCGGCACGTAATTTTCAGTCTCGCGGGGCAGCTCGTTGCGCCTGTATAGCTCCCAGAAATCTGCGTAGCCCGTGCGCTCGACGGCGTGCTGCATGTTGCCGGCGCCATGGTCGTAGGCGGCCATGGCCAGATACCAGTCGCCTAACTGATCGTAAAGGAACTTCATGTAGCGGCCATAGGCGCGTGTGGACTTCTCAGGATCGAAGCGCTCGTCGACGAAGGCATTGCGAGTCAGGCCGTAGTCGCCATAGGGCATGAACTGCCACATGCCGCCGGCCCGCGAGCGGCGATTGACGGCGCGGGGATTGAAGCCCGACTCGGCCACGGCGAGATAAATCAGGTCCTGCGGAACGCCCTCATCGGCAAGCACCCGCTGAATCATTGCCTTGTAGTGGCCGGAACGCTCAAAAGAATGTAGCAGCGTATTGTGGCCCTTTTGCGTGTTGGCGAAGAAATTGATGAAGGCGGCGACGTACTCGTTCATCGTCAGTGGCAGGTCGGATTTGGTGGTCGCCAGTTCGGCCTGGGCCTTGGCCACCAGGTTGGGATCGACGGCAAAGGTCACGTCGCTGGCAGCCTCGGCAGGCGTAATCTCCTCTTTGGGCACAAAGCCGTTGCCCTGCTTGAGAGCGTCCATCTCCAGGCCGTTCACCTGGTCGAGGATTTTGTTGAATTCGTCTTCGAGCTCGGGGATAGCCTTGATATCGAGACCGCTCGAAAGCATCAGATCGACGGCACGGTCGAACTGAACTTTGGCCTCGGCCAGTTCGCCCTTGCGGTAGTCGGCATCGCCGGCTGCATACGCGGCTTCAACCTGAACGATAATCTCGCGCACCCGCAGCTCCTGAGCAGTCGGTTTCGGCGGAGCGGTCGGCTGCACGGGCGGCGGCGCCGGAGCCTGAACAGATGGAGCGGTGGCCTGCGGCGGCGTCTTCGCTGGACCTGCGGATTTACCTGCCGGGGTGCAACCGGCCAATCCCAGGAGAAGCAGTATCGAAGCCGGTGTGAGAAGTGTGCGGCATGTGAAAGGACACAACCTACGCAGCCGCGATGGGATCACTTTGGACACTATGCCGATGATAAGCTATGACCTGGGGCCGCTCGGCCATGTGGGTCGCCATACCTCGCTAACCCTTTTATTATTCGGAGCCTATGGACGCTCGGTTTCTACGCAATTTCGCCATCATCGCCCACATCGACCACGGCAAGTCGACGTTGAGCGACCGCCTGCTGGAGCTGACCGGCTCGGTCACGGGCCGCGAGATGCAGGCACAGATCCTGGATGACATGGATCTCGAGCGCGAGCGCGGCATCACCATCAAGGCTCATGCCGTGCGCATGATGTACAAGGCGCGCGACGGCCAAACCTACCAGCTCAACCTCATTGACACGCCGGGCCACGTCGATTTCAGCTACGAGGTCTCACGCTCGCTGTCCTCATGCGAGGGCGCGTTGCTCGTCGTCGACGCCACCCAGGGCGTGGAAGCGCAGACGCTCGCGAACGCCTATCTGGCCATCAACCACGGCCTCGAAATCATTCCCGTGATCAACAAAATCGATCTGCCCTCGGCCGACATTCTGCGCACCCAGGAAGCCATCGAGAAGGCCGTGGGCCTGGACGCGACCGACGCCATCCCGGTCAGCGCAAAAACCGGCCAGGGCGTGGACGATGTGCTGGAAGCGATTGTGCATCGGCTGCCCCCGCCCAAGGGCGATCCCGAAGCGCCGCTGCAGGCACTGATCTTCGATTCGTGGTTCGACGCCTATCGCGGCGTCATCGTGCTGGTGCGCGTGATGCAGGGAACCATGCGCAAGGGCCAGCGCATCCGGCTCATGTGGAATGGCAGCGCTTACGACATCGAATCCATGGGCGTGCTGATGCCGAAACCTGTGGAGATTGGCCAGCTCTCGGCAGGCGAGGTGGGATTCTTCGCCGCCACCATTAAAAACGTAGCCGACACCAAGATCGGCGACACCGTCACCGACGATGCGAATCCGGCCGCGGCGGCTCTACCCGGATTTGAAGAGCTCAAGCCCATGGTCTTCTCGGGCCTCTACACCGTCGACTCGCACGAGCACACCCTGCTCCGCGACGCCCTCGAAAAGCTGCGCCTGAACGATTCCTCGTTCTTCTTCGAGCCGGAAAGCTCCGTGGCTCTCGGTTTCGGATTTCGCTGCGGCTTTCTCGGTCTCCTGCACATGGAGATCATTCAGGAGCGGCTGGAACGCGAATACGAGCTGGACCTGATCACCACCGCGCCCAGCGTGCGCTACGACATTACGCTCACCGACGGCGCCAGGATAGAGGTCGATAACCCCTCGCGCTGGCCCGAGCCGCAAAGCATCGAAAGCATCCGCGAGCCGGTGATTGCCGCCAAAATCCTGACCAACGAAGAATATGTCGGCGGCATTCTCAAGCTGGTCGAAGAGAAGCGCGGCAAGCAGGCCAACTTCGAATACGTAACGCCCACGCGCGTCCTGCTCAGCTACGAACTGCCGCTCAACGAAATCGTTCTCGACTTCTACGACCGGCTCAAGTCCATCTCGCGCGGCTACGCCTCGCTCGATTACCAGCTCGCCGGCGAGTGGGAGTCGCCCATGGTCAAGCTCGACATACTCGTCTCCGGCGAGCCGGTCGATGCGCTTTCGATCATCGTGCACAAGGACCACGCCTACGAGCGCGGCCGCGCGCTGGTCTCGAAGATGCGCGAGCTGATCCCGCGCCAGCAATTCGAAGTCGCCATCCAGGCCGCGATCGGCGCCAAAGTCGTGGCCCGCGAAACCGTCAGCGCCCTGCGCAAGAACGTCCTCGCCAAGTGCTACGGTGGCGACATCACGCGCAAACGCAAGCTGCTCGAGAAACAAAAAGAGGGCAAGAAGCGCATGAAGCGCATCGGCAAGGTCGATATTCCCCAGGAAGCCTTCCTGGCCGTCCTGCGCGTCGGCGAAGAGCAACAGAAGTAGCCGCGCCCGAAGCTTTTTCCACGCCGTTTCAGGGCAAACCCACCCCAAAAACCTGCCATTTGCACCAGCCTTTGTGAATAAGGATTAATGGGTTGCTGTGGAAAGCTTTTCCCGTCCGCAAAAACGCACCGCGCAGGGTGCGTTTGCAGACCCCAGAGAAACCTCACGAGTTCTTTCTTGATAATGAAGGGTTTATCCGCTCTAGCAGAGGAGAACAACCTGAGGCAAGAGAAAAAACGAGGCTTTTCAATGCAGCTTTGCTGAAGAATTCCACAAAAATTTCCACAGGGGCGATCATGAGGCCAATCACGCCAAAGCCGAAGGCCCCGGGCTAGCCGGGGCCTTCGCTTGCATATCCATCGCAAATCAATGCGTTGCGGGGGCCCTGGTCGCGGTTGGAGGCTTCGGGGCCGTCGTCCTGGGAGCTTCCGTCGACATTGGCTTCGGCGGCGCGGGAACTCCCGACTTCACGTTGTAAGCGTCGATCACAGCCTTCGTGATGTCGCTTCCGCTATTGGCCCAGAGTACGGGCGTCTGCTGCTGCGAGACGTCGAGAACCAGGGTGATTCCCTGACCCTCGGCGTAACTCTGCAGTACGTCGTAAACCTTCGAAGCCAGCGAGTTGTACATGTCCTGCACGTCCTGCTGGAAATCGTTCCGCGCATCTTCTGAGTCGCGGTCCAATTGCTTTTTCTTCTCGTCGAGGCTCTTGGCCTTGCTGGCGCGTTCGGTATCGGTGAGGCTGGCGCTGGGGGTTTGCAACTCCTTCGTCAGGCTGTCGACTTCATCGCTCAGCGACTTGAGAGAGGCCTGCTTCGGGGCGTACTTCTTCTCGATGTCGGCAAAGTCACGCTGCCCTTCGTTGGTCTGCGCCACGGCCAGCTGGAAACGAACCACCGCAATTCTCGCGGGGATCGCAGCGGCGCCCTCGGCGGGTGTTGCAGCGGCCGGCGCGGCCTGGGTTTGAGCGGCGGCATTCAGGACTAGTCCTGAAGCCAGCATGACGAGAATCGCAAGAGTACGCTTCATTTGGATCGAAAACTCCTTCGGAATACGGGTTAGATTTCAGAGGTCAGGTTTCAAAGAAGCAGCGCTCCACATTGGCTGAAGGCTGACACCTCGCACCTGGAACCTGAACCCTGTTCTCAGTGTGCTGCCGGCTGCGGCTGGGGCGCTTCGGGCTGTGCAGACTGCGCGGCTGGAGCGGGAACGCCCGACTTCTCGTTATAGGCGTCGATGATTTCCTTGGTGATATCGGTGGAGGGTACGGCATAAAGCACCGTCTGCGCCTGCTCATCGCCGGCGTCGAGCACCAGGGTAAAACCGTGGTCCTCGGCGTACTTCGTCATGAGGGTGCCCATCTTCTGCGCTACGCCGTTAATGGTTTGCTGCATGTCCTGCTGGAAGTCGCCTTGCGCGTCCTGGGAATCGCGGTCGAGCTGCTTCTTCTTTTCATCGATGGCGCGCGCGCGGCTGGCGCGTTCCGTATCTGTCAGCTTGGCATCGTCTGCCTGCGCCTGCTTGGTCAAGCTTTCGATCTCGTCGCTCAGCTTCTTGAGCTCGGCCCGCCGCGGATCGTATTTCTTCTGCAGGTCGGCCACGTCGCGCTGGAACTCATTGGTCTGGGTAACGGCGGCCTGAAACATGATCACCGCAACCTTGGCGGTGGGAATAGAAACAGGCGCCACAGGCGTGGGAGCGGCAGCCGTCTGGCCGGCAGCCACGACGGCGGACGCAGAAATCAGGAAAAGAGCGGAGAATGCCAGGCACTTCATGCGAATCGAAAACTCCTTGGAGTTCCCACCCGCGGACCCCGTAGCACAGCACTCTATGCAGAATGCGCTTCAAGGTGTCTCGCGAGACTCTGCCTCTGCAAATCGCTCAAATGCGCGCCGAGGCCTCACCGGGAACTAAGCCGGATTATAGGTTCTCCGGGGTGGTGAGCGTCAAACGGGAAAAAGCAGGCTCTGGGAAACAGGGGAACAAGAGAACAAGAAAATGCGACCCGCTCTTCATCATCCATGAGCCACGAGATGCGATTCACCAACCTCAATCGAGAAGGCTGGCAACGGAATCTGCAGTTTTCGCGAGAGGCAAAAACAAAGAGGACCAGGAATCAGTTCCTGGTCCTCAGCTTTCTCGTTCCCTTGGCCCCTCGTTCCCTTAGTCCCTGCCTTTAGAACGTCGTCGAAATCGTAAACCGGAACGTCTTGCGCGGCTCGCGGAAGATGTCCTGCTGCCCGTAGGACTGAATCGCTTCGCAGTAGGTGTAGGTTCCCGCATTGGCCGCAGAGCCGCTGCAGTTCGAAGAGGCGTTCGGGAATAAACTCGGCGTGATCAGGGTGGCATTACAGCTCAACTCATTGGTTTTTCCGTCGGTGAGAATGGTGGGGCAGTATGGTCGCTCGTAGAGGCGCAGCGGGTTGTACGCGTAATAGATCCGGAACGGCGCATTGACGATGGGCATCATCACCGAGAGCTCCGCGCCCGTGGACATGCGCGGCACAAAGTTGGTGCCGGGGATCGTGTGGATGTCTTTCTTGAACCCGACGTCGGTTCCGGGAATGCCGTTCTTGCAGGCGCCGTCGATAAATTCAGGGCAGCCATAGAGGCTCGATGTAAGCGCGCTAAAGCCTTCGGGACTTTGTTGTAACTGCCCCTTGTTGACGGCCGAATTAATGCCAAAGTCATCAAAGAACGCGAAAGTGAACGGGCCGACCACCGGAATACGATATTCGAGGTTCGTGGTTAGATTGGCGTCGCCGCCGATCGAGGCCACCCCGTAAACCGGCAGCGGCACCTGGATGCACTGGTTGTCCTCGGGATTGTTGGGATCGCGGGGAACACAACTGCCATCCGGGTTGGTGAGCTGGAAGTTGACGCGCGTGGGCACGTAGCCATAAGGTGTGGCGCTGCGCACGTCGAAGCCGCGCAAATCGAATTCGCCGCCGGAGTACATGCGGTTGTTAGGCGGCGCCACGGCGCCGGAGATGCCCTGGATATACCCCAACTGCGCGCGAATGCCCAGCACGTTGCGGCCCGTATTGAGGGGGAGCAGGTAGTGCATGGGGATGAAGCGCTTGTAAGCGACCACCGGATTCACGTAGCGCACG
>JBAWFY010000400.1:0-3643 GCA_049592335.1 Occallatibacter sp. | reverse complement strand
GTTTCGATTCGCGCAGTTTCTGGCTCCAGCTCGCGCGGCCGAAAACGCGCCGGCACAAAGCGCATCAGAAATCGATCGTCCAGCAGCAAAAATCCCAGCGCCAGCACAAGGTAATTCAGAAACGTGTAATTGGCGGTTAGAATCACGCCCATCTCCCACGGCGTCACAATGAGAAAGCAAATCAGCCGCACGCGGCGCGGAAAAAACATCATCAACACCAGTCCCAGCTCGAGCCCGAGCGTTCCCGCCGCCGATGCCGCGTGGAACCGGTGCGGCAGGTGCTGGGCATACCAGCCGATCCACGTCGGCAGCGGCCCGTTCTGGTAGTAGTCGTCCATGGCCGTAAAATTGCGCCACTCGGGGTCGCTGCTCGCGAGCTTCACCATGCCCGATTCGAAATAAATCCGGAACCATTCCCATTGCAAGAGGAACCAGCTCGCGCGCACCGGCGGCTGGTTTGCGGCCCAGCCCGGCATCAGTCCGCGCGGCGCAAAAAAAAGCGCCAGAAATCCCGCTTCGAGCAGCATCCCGTCCGATTGATATCCCGAAAACACCTGCGACGCGCCGACAAACGAAAGAAAGCAGACGAAGCAGACAAAAAAGCTAAGCCGCGGCCACAGATTGAAGACGGCCGCAATCGATGCCGCCAACCCAATCCACGTAATCGCCATCAGCGCCGCGGAGCTCGCCGAGATCCAGTAGAGCGAAGGCGCATACCAGTAGCGCTCAACGCCCACCTGCTGCGCAATCGCGGCCAGATACTGCTGCGCAGGAAGAATTCCTTTGGGACCGATGAGTCCCTTGATCTGAAACAGGAGGGAATAAAATGCGGAGAAGTAGATCAGCCCCAGCGCGCGCAGAAAGATCCATCGCGGAACCACGCGGCCTCGCGGGCCACGCCGCCCGTCGAAGAGCCACCGTAAGATGTCGATCGGCTTGCGCCAATCCATCACCGAACCAGAATAACCGTTCCCCCGCGCTTCGTCATGAACGCGCGAACATTCGCTGGTATCATCGTCATTTCAGCGGCGGGCATCGTTCCGCGCCAGTGAGCTAAAGTTCTTTCTGGAGGTCATATCCCTCGTGCGCACCCGCGTTTCAGCCTTCCTCCTCGTCCTCATCTCCGTTCCGCTCGCCTCCATCGCGTCTGCGCAGCTCCCGTCCACTGCCGCAGAACCTCGCGATGCCGGCCTTGAACTCGTCGTCATGCTCAGCCGCCACGGCGTGCGTTCGCCCATCGGCGCGCCCGGCCAGTACGACAAGTACTCAGCCGCGCCCTGGCCCGCGTGGGATGTGCCTCCGAGTGATCTCACCGCGCATGGCTACCAATTGATGAAACTCTTCGGCGCCTGGGATCGCACCCAATTTGCGAGTGAAGGACTTTTCGCCCCCACCGGCTGCGCCGATGCCGCCCACGTCACCATCGTTGCCGACAGCGACCAGCGCACGCGCGAAACCGGCAAGGCCCTCGCGGCAGGCATGTTTCCCGGCTGCCCGATCGCGGTCGACGCCCAGCCCGAAGGCAGCAACGACCCTCTCTTCCGTCCCACTCAAGCCGGCGCCGTCCATCCCGATAAAGACCTGATCGCCGCCGCCGTCCTGGGCCGCGTAGGAGGAGATTTCGATAACGTTGCGAAAGCCTACAGCCCGCAGTTAGGGGTGCTCGACAATGTGCTGGCTGGTTGCGGCCACGCGCCCGCAAACGCCAAACGCACCTCGCTCTTTCAGATTCCCGACGCGCGCCTCCGCGTTTCAACCGCGGCAACCATCGCCGAAAATCTTCTCCTCGAATACACCAACGGCATGAGCCAGGCCGATACTGGTTGGGGCTGCCTCGATGGCGCAACCCTGCGCGCTGTCATGCAGGTCAACGGCGCCGACTGGGATTACCGCATGCGCACGCCGGCTGTGGCGCGCGCCCGTGCCTCCCAGCTCCTCGACCATATCCTCAAAACCGTCGAGCAAAGCGCCACAGGCACAGCCGTTCCCGGCGCCATCGGCAAGCCCGGCGATCGTCTTGTGCTCCTAGTCGGCCACGACACCAACATTGTCACCGTCGCCGGCGCGCTCGGCATCGATTGGATCATGGACGGCCGCGTCGACGATACGCCCCCGGGCGGCGCGCTGCTCTTCGAGCTCTGGCGTCCGCGCAACGGCGGCAAGCCTTTCCTGCGTCTCGAATATATTGCGCAAACTCTCGAGCAGATGCGCAACTCCGAGCCGCTCACCGCCGCCAACCCGCCTGCCATTGCGCCCATCTTCCTCCCCGCCTGCAGCCGCGCCGACCTTTCCTGCACGTGGGACAGCTTCTCCGCCGCCGTCCGCGCCGCAATCGATCCTGCGTACGCAGCCCTTAGCGATACACATCGCTGACGTGAGCTACTTCGAAACGTACTCATCGCTCGCTTGCGCTGCGGCCACGACGCGGTCTCTGCTTCTGCCAAACGGCTTCCGCACCCGCACCTGCTTGTTTTCCCGCTCGTGCGTCCGCGCTCGCCCCGAGAGCACATCTTCGGCGTTCAGCAATCCCACCACTTTGCCGCTCCCGCGCTCCACAACCGGCAGCACAAACACCCGCCGCGTCGCCATGCGTTCAGCCGCCGTGCGCAGCGTTTCGTCGGGATACGCCACAACCGGCGCTGCTACCGGCCGCGCAGCTGCGCCGCACTTTCCCAGCGCCGCCAGATCGCTGCGCGTCATCACGCCTACCAGTCTGCTCTCTGTGTCCACCACCGGATAAAGCCGCTGACCGCGCTGCCCGTCGTTACTGCGACCGTGCCCCAGCCATGTCCGCGCGTCCTCCGCGTTTAGTCCGGCGGGCAGAACCACCACGCGCGTGCGCATCGTCTCCGCCACGCGCACCGTCTCCAGTGGATCAACGCCGTACTCGCGGCTCAAGTGATGCCCGCGCCGGCTGATGCGCTCGGTCAATATCGACCGCTTCTGCAGCAGCACCGTGAACGCGTGCGCCGCCACCGATGCCGCGAGCACCGGCAGCAGCAGTCCATAGTTGTGCGTCAGCTCCAGGCTCAGCACCGCCGCTGTTAGCGGGCAGCCAATCGAGCCCGAAAACACCGCCGTCATTCCCACCAGCGCCCACGCCCCCGTCGACATCTGCGGCAAAATGGGAGTGAAGAGCGCGCCCAATGCGCCGCCGATCATCAACAGCGGCGCCATGATTCCGCCCGACGTGCCCGATCCCAGCGAAAACGACCAGATGATGCTCTTGACGATAAGAATGCCCGCGATCAACTCCCATGTGCGATTGCCCGTTAGCAGCGAATCGATCACGTCGTAGCCGGTGGCGAGCGCGCGCGGAAAAATCAGCCCGCCGATTCCCACCACCACGCCGCCAATCGCCGGCCACCACATCCAGTGGATAGGCAGATGTTCCTCGAAGAAATCCTCGCTCGCGTAAACGGCGCGGCTCAGGACGATCGCCAGGGCTCCTCCCGCTACGCCCAGCACGAGCGCCGCCGCGATGGTGCTCGGCTCAAGTGTCCCCGTCATTCCCGGCATCGGGAACAGCGGGCCGCCGCTCAAAAAAAATCTCCGCAACACGCCGGCCGTCACCGCCGCAATGGCTACCGGTACAAACGAGCGCGGCCGCCACTCGAAAAGCAGCAATTCCACGGCCAGCAGC
>JBAWFY010000399.1:0-2231 GCA_049592335.1 Occallatibacter sp. | reverse complement strand
GAGCCAGTTATGCAGAAGCTGTGAGGTCCGTCGTCGCGTGATAGCTATAAGACAATCCCCGGCGAAACCGCGCAGCAAAATGCCTCTTCTCAAGAAGCTTTTCTGGGCCTATTTTCTGCTTCTTATCTTCGAAGGCGCGCTGCGTAAGTGGATTGTTCCCGGACTATCTGCGCCCTTGCTGCTGATTCGCGATCCTTTAGGATTACTGATCCTGCTCGAAGCTTTCCGAACTTCTAAGTGGCCGAATAAGTGGTCCGGGATTGCCGGATTTCTCGCGGTGGCGATGCTGCTGCTCTGCGCAGTGCAGATCATCCTGTTGGGTAATCCATGGGCCGCTGCACTCTATGGCGTGCGCTCTTATCTGCTTCCATTTCCTGTGGCCTTTGTCATAGGCGAGAATCTTACCGCCGAAGACCTGCGCAAATTTGGCCGCTGGACACTTTGGATTCTGCTGCCGATGACGGCGCTCGAGGTCGCGCAGTACATGGCGCCACCCGGCTCCTTTCTGAACAAAGGCGCTTATGAAGGCGGGGGCCAGCTCTATTATGTCGCGGCCCACGCCCGAGCTTCCGGAACCTTCAGTTTTGTTTCCGGACCGACCAATTACGTCCCGCTGGCCGCGGCATTCATCCTGTACGGTCTTTTGAACGAGCGGCTCACAAAACAATGGCTGCTTTGGGCGGCAACGGGTGCGACAATTCTTTCCATTCCCATGATCGGGGCGCGCACGGTGGTTTTTGAACTCATCGGCGTCGTGGCTTGCATGGGAGTTGCCGCGCTCCTTGGAGTATCTCAGCTATTCAAGGTATTCAAGATCGCTGCCCCCATAGCGGCGGTATTCTTACTGGTTTCATTATTACCTGTGTTCTCGCGCGCCACGGCCTCGTTCACAGCGCGATTCACCGAGGCCAACCAGATCGAAGGAGGTAGCGCGCAACGCGCCGTGGCGACCCGCGCCTTCGTACCCTTGCAATATCAACTTGAGATCACCGACTATACGGCAAACCCCGTCGGGATTGGGATGGGAAGAGGTGCTGCGGCAATTTCCAAGCTGATGACCGGAGAAGTTTCTTTCATCACCGGCGAGGGCGAACTGGGCCGTGTGATGACCGAGCTCGGTCCCATTCCCGGCATAGCCTTCATGCTGTTCCGGTTGATTCTCTCGGTCTTCCTTCTGGTGCAGGCGCTGATCGAGGCCCGCAAGCGCGAGCCGCTGGCTTTGCTGCTGTTCCCTCTGACGGCGACTTCGCTGCTGTTCAGCGTTTGCGAACAACCTACCGAACAAGGATTCATGGTGATCGCCATTGCCTTTACTTTAGCCGCGCTCAAGTCATCCGAGCGGCGTAGCCTTGCAGTAATTACTCGAAAGCCCCGCCAACTGCCTCTGCGTTACAGCATGAGAAGACCTGAGCAAACAGGTCCTGACGCAGGCCAGTCTTTCGCGTGACTTATATCTCTCAGGAAACATTCTCCGTGAGTGACGACATCCCAGTGCCCGTTCGCCGGCATTCCCTGTCCGTCGGCGTCCTGGTGCTCAATTACAACACGTGGGACCTTGCGCTCCGCGCTCTCGATGCGGCGATCGAGCTTGAGGCCGGGAACGTGGCTGAGTACGTGCTGTTTGACGATGGATCGACAAGCCTACCGCCCCAAAAGATCGACAACCGCATCCGGCTGGTCCGGGAGAAATCGAATCGCGGCTTTGGCCGCGCCTTACCTGCGGCTTTCGCCGAAATGAAAAGCGACATCGTGGTGCTCTTCGATTCCGACGCATACCCTCTGACGCCATTTGTCACGCAGGTCAGAGAGCGATTCGACCGAGACGCCCAACTGGGTCAACTGGGATTCCGCGCTGAGGATAAAAACGGATCGCAGACGGAGTCTTACTTCAACGAGCCGACACATTGGAGCCTGACTCTCGGGCAGGCCCTCCATGCGAAATTGAACAAGAAGGCGCTCCAGCCCGGCAGATTGTGCGTGATTACCGGCTGCATGGCAACACGCGCAGCGGCTTATGCGCAGGTGGGCGGCTTCGATCCCGCGTTTGAGTTCCTGGATGTCGATGTCGATTACAGCATGAACCTGCGCCGCAGAGGCTGGAAGGTGGAAGTCGATCCTGCGATCAAGGTCTTTCATGTGGGGGGTGGGACGCCCCAGTTAATGCGGCATCGGGTGCTGCACTTTTACAGGAGCCGCTGGCATCTGCTGCGCAAGTACGGGCTCATGCCGAG
>JBAWFY010000398.1:0-12336 GCA_049592335.1 Occallatibacter sp. | reverse complement strand
TGTGTGGGGTGAGGCAAAGGCAAGCGGCCAGGCCAAGCGGGTCTTCCTCACTCAGGCGCGCGGCTAACAGGGTCATGCCGAAGAGAAGCCAGGTGGTGCGGTTCTCTTCGACGGAAGCGATGAGCGTGGTGATAGCCCAGACCACCAGGCACGTAACCAGCGCCATGCGTAGAGGGCCGTGCGTGCGGAATGCGGCGCACAGGGCCAGCGCCACAAGCAGTGAAGCCAGAAACAGGCCGCAGAGCCCGCTACTGACGACGATCGAGAGCACGGTGTTGTGCGCGGAATCCATGGGGGCAGTGCGGGCTGCGGTCACGAAGGTGCCGACCCCGTTGCCCCACAACGGCGCATGCACGAACGCGTCCCATCCGGTGGACCAGATATTGACGCGCTGGTTCAAGTCGCCGCCCCGCAATTGCTCGGGGATGGTGGCCAGACGCTCCACGGTACCGCCGGGGATGAAGAACCACAGCGCGGCGAGAAATGGAGGCAGCGCGAATACGGCTGAGGCCACGCGGCGTGCGTGACCAAGAGACAGAATCACCAGCGATCCGGCAAGCGCCACGAGCGCGGCAAGAAAGCCACTGCGCGAGGCGGTGAGCAGCACCGCGACGATGCCAATGGGAAGAAATCCCAAGGCCATAGCGCGCATTAACCGGTGGCGCTCGCAATGAACCAGAAGAGCGGCCAGGGGAAAACCCAGATCGAGAAAGCGGGCCACGTCGTTGGGGTCCTCGCCGTAGGCGGCAAAGCGAATCTGCTCGGCGGCGACGGAATCAGGCGAGTGAAGCGCCGCCAGTGTAAGCAGGGCAAGAACCCAGGAACCGGCTACGGTGGCGCGCAGCAAGTTACGGAAATCTTCCGGCGTATCGGCGAACTCCCACACCAGCCAGACGATCATCATCTCCTGAAAGTAGGCGCGGAGTTTGACGAGGCTTTCTGTGGTGTCAACGCTCCAGAAGCAAGTTGCGCCGAGCCAGAGGAAGAGCACAAGCGTGATCCAGCTGAATGCGCAGGGCGCGCGCATGCGGCCGGCCGCGAAGACGGCGGGCACGGCAGCGAGCAAAACGAGAATGCCGGCGATGCGCGCGGCGTTGCCCAGCGGCTCGCCCAGGTTGAGAGAGATCTCCCACGGGATGGTGAAGGCGAAGAGCAGCAGCGAGAACCAGGCAATTCGTCGCATCGCAGGCGTGTCCCTCAATACCGTTGCGAGTAAACCAGGCCGGAGTAGATGGTGACGCCGACAGCGGACTGGATCGCGGATTCCATGGTGCGGTTGAGGAGGTTTTTGCCGACCGAGTCAGGCACGTAGAGAATGTCGCGGTCCTGTATGGGCTGATCGGGGTCCTGGCCGCGCAACATGCGCCTCAGATTGAGAGTCATCATGGTGCGGCCGCCCTTTTGCTCGCGAATGAGCACGGCGTGTGAAGTAGCAGCGTTCTGCGATGGCCCCCAAGCGAGCGAAAGCGCCTGTACGATGGTGAGCCCCTGTACGGGGTCGACAGGAAAACCGCCGGGACGAATCACGTCGCCCACCACGTAGACGAGGCCGGCGCGGCTCACCTGCACCGTATCGCCGGGGTTTAGCTCGGGGTTGTGATCCGCCGTGGTGTCGGTGCCGCTGGGATCGAGAACCACCGGGTGCGGAGTTTTGGGCTCGCTGGCGTGGAAGACGTTCACGAGGCGGCCGGAGTTCTGCGAAAGACCCTGCGCCGCGGAGATCAGATCGAGCAAGCGATGGTGGTAGGTGTAGGGATAGACGCCGGGACGGTTCACTTCTCCGAGCACGCTCACATCCTGGCCAGCATAGGCCGTGACCAACACTGAAACCAGCGGATGCCGCAACATGCCTTTCTTGAGCAATGTAGCTTCGATGGCGTGAGCCGCAGCCTGTTCGTCCATGCCGCTTAGATCGATCTCGCCAATCATCGGCAACGTGACCGTGCCGTCGGGCGAGACGCGCACCGCGGAGTGAAATTCCGGCGTGTGGTACTCACTAATGTCGAGAGAATCGCCGGGCGCGATGGGCGCGGGCATGGGCTGCGAGGACTGCGCGCCTGCGGCCTGCGGCGCACCGGTGGTATGGGGATTGTTCCAGACCGTGGGCGCTTCTTTGGGATTGGGTAGAGGATGCGATTGCGGTTCCGCCTGCAGAGGGTTGACCACGCCGCTGGGAAGGCCCGACGTGTTGGGCGAGGGCGCTTGCGCGTGCAGCATTGCGCCGCAGCCGAGCAGCGCGAATACAAGCGCCACGGCGCGAGCCAGGCCTGCGAGCGAGTCGCGCAAAAGCGCGGCAGCAATCGCGATCCAAAGGCCGGCGAAGAACGTGATGGCCAGGTAAAGCAGCGGATTGGGAGCGACGGGCCTAGCCGGCTCACGCGCCGCATCCACTACCGAGATATCCGAGCCGTGCACTCCGGCAGCGAGGCCGGCCTCCTGAGACTTTTCGAGCACGCGAAGATAGAGATCGTGGCTGGCGTTGGCTTCTTCACGCATCACGGCATACTCCATTGCAGCCTGGTTCACTTTGAGGCCTTCGCTGGTTGCCTGGTCGAGGCTGTTCAGCACCAGCTGCTCACGATCGACGGCGGTTTGCCAGTTGCTGCGAAAGCGCTCGATGAGCTTGGCATCTTCGGCCTGTTTCTGGCGGTCGAGATCCGCGAGCTGACGGCCGATTTCGACCACCCGCGGAAAGCTATCGCCGTGCTCGGCGCTGAGCTGCGCAGCCTCCTGTTCGAGGTCGCTGCGCCGCGCGCGCAACTGCTCGAGGAGCGCGGTGGCAAAGTTGGAGCCATCGGTCTGGAGACGTGGATCGGAGGCAATGACCATCTCGGGATCGCCCTGCGAAGCGGCGCGGTACTCGGCTTCGCTCAATATGCGATCGGTGGTGGCGGCGACAAGCTGGCGGCTGAGCTCGTCGATCTCAAGCAGTGCCGAGTCGTGCTCGGTTTCTCCCTCGAGGCCATTGGCCTGCACCTCGGGCGCGCTCACAATGCCATGCTGCGCCTCAAACTCGGCAAGTCGCTGCTGGTCGCGGTCCACGCGAATCTTGAGGCCTGCAAGCTGGGAGTTTAGCCAGCCGGAAGCCTGCGCAGTGGCCTGAATCTGCGACTCGGCCTCCTGCTCCTGATAGGTACGGATGAGGGCGTTGACCACCGCGGCAGAAAGCGCAGCGTCCCGGCAGCGGAAGCGCACTTCGACGAGAAGCGTGTGGGGCATGGACTGCACGTGCAGGCGCGAAGCAAAGCGATCGAGAAGCCATGCCTGAGCGGCTGGGCTGGGCTCTTCCGGGTAGAAGTTTGGAAATTTCTTTTGGAATCGGCCAGCGAAGCCCTTCTGCTGGTAGAGCCTGAGGTCAATAATCTCGCGCCAGGCAAGCTGATCGCTGCGTAGAACGCTGGCCAGAGTCTCGAGCGAAAGCGGAGCCGAGAGAACCGAGGCCGAAGTGATGGACTCCTCCTGCTCCTGAAGGTTTAATGAAGACGCCGGTTGAGTGCGCAGCTCGACACGCGCTTTGGCCTCGTACTGATTGGGCGCGAGGAAACAATAGAGGACGCAAATCAGCAGGAGCACGATCTCAATGGCAGCGACGAACCGGCGGCGTCGCCACACAATCTGCCATCCGTCGCCCAGGGAGATCGATCCCGGACGCGAAGCTTCGCTTGCGGCTCGCACTGCGGAACCATCAGACGAAAACACCGTCTGGGCCGTCTCAAAAGAAACCGGGTCCGGCAACGGACAGAAACCTCGCTCAATCCCAACTACGCAGAGCAAAGCCTTCGTATGGCTCCAGCCACAAACGCTGTCCGGAGCAAAATGGTCAGCCGCTTCTTGCCCAGCTGACGCCCGCCATGTGCCTCGCCTGCTTCGGAAAACGAAGAGGGATAGCCCTGGCGTTCAGAACGAAAAGCCAATCTGAGGAGAAACCCAGCCAGTTTCGACCCTGGATGGCAATTCGTCAATGACGTTCGTCACAGTAAAACAGGGACTTGGGACTACGGGACTAAAGCACTTAGGGACTGAGGGAACAAGGGAATGGGCCGCCGATAAACCACGCTGTCCTGCGCTCAGGCCGTCTTCGGACGCAGAAGTCTTCGGGCGGGCTCTTCAATCCACCGATAACAGGCGATCGAAACTCCTATGGCGGCCACTACCGAGAATGCCACTCGAATGGCATAGGGCAAATGAAGCGGCGCATAAAATGCATGCTCGATCACAAACGCATGGAGCAGATAGAGACTGTAACTGGCTTCGCCGAGGAGCACGAGGGGCCTGAGCGCGAGGAATCGAGTCCATCGTGGTTCCAGCGCGACGCCAAAGATGATCGCGGCAAAGGCTGGAGATAGAAAGCCAGCGGAGATCAGCGGATTGGGAATCCTTGCAGCCACGGCCGTGATCAGCACGATTACGGCGCTTCCACCCAGGATGCAGATTGTGCCGAGCCAATTCTTTCGTTTTGCTATCAGGAACAATCGGCCTGCCAATATGCCTACCAGGAATTCGGGGAGGCGCACAATGGGGTTAAAGCTGCGCAGGTTTTTCCAGAGCAACGTGACTTCAGGTGAATTGATTTTGTCTGCGCCATCGGGATGAAAAATAATGTAGGCCACGGAAATGGCGAGACTGATCAATGAAAACAAGGCGATGCCGAACAAGAGCGTTCGTTTCGACCATGTCCTCGTCCGGCCCAACAAGAACGGAAACAAGGAATAAAAGAAGGCTTCATCGGAGAGGCTCCAGCCAACCGAATTCCACGTCAGGGCGCCTTGCGGAGCCCACGCTTGTAACAGCAACAGAGATAAGAACACGGCCCAGGTCAGGTGCCGCTGGCTCCAGGCGTAGAAGGGCATATCCAAATGCTCAAGGAAAAACGGCGCTGTCAGTACAAGGGAGAAGAGGTAAGCGGGATAGATTCGCGCGAATCGCGCCCTCCAAAACCGCATGGGGACGAGATCGTTCGCGGCATACGTATAAACGAGAATGAAACCGGAGAGGACGAAGAAAAAATTCACGCCGATGTAGCCGATTCCGGCGAAGTTCCGATACCACCACGGCCCGCCGGAAACGATTCCCTGCACCTTGAGATGAAAAAGGACGACATGGAAAGCAGCCAGGAATCGCAGAGTGGTGAGCCCTTCCAGCCGAGGGCGAGCGAAACGCCGGCTCGCGAGCTGCTTACTGGCTGCGGCCGGAGCCTCGGTTCCCGCCGGCGTTTGCGTCGTGATGGAAGCTTCATTCGACAGATTTACCTCGTACAGAGGCTCTCACAAAGTCGCTGATACCCCGAGTTTATTTTTTGGCGGCCACGTCATTAACTCTGCTATTGCGTCCGATACCACTCGACGGTGCGGCGCAGGCCCTCGGCAAAATCGACCGTGGGCGTGTAGCCGAGCAGATTGCGTGCGAGGCCGATGTCGGCCAACGAGTGCTTGATGTCGCCCGCTCGCGGCTCTGCGT
The DNA here is from genome assembly GCA_049592335.1 of Occallatibacter sp. Classification (GTDB taxonomy): domain Bacteria; phylum Acidobacteriota; class Terriglobia; order Terriglobales; family Acidobacteriaceae; genus Telmatobacter. The sequence continues at coordinate 6,879 of JBAWFY010000398.1, read as the reverse complement.
AAACCGGCTTGCCACGATAGCCGGTGAGGCCGCAGAGAATCTCGAAGGTTTGATTGAGAGTCACAGCCGAGCCGGTGGCCAGGTTCATCATGCGTCCCGAGACTTTCTCCGCGGGAGCGGCGGCGGCCAGCAGATTCCCGTTCACAACATTCTCGATATAGGTGAAGTCGCGGCTCTGTTCGCCATCGCCGTAAATCGTCGGCTGTTCGCCGGCGAGCATCTTGCGGCAGAAGATCGCGAGCACTCCGGAGTAGTGCGAAGTGGGATCCTGGTGCGGACCGAAGACGTTGAAGTAGCGCAGAGTCACTGTCTCCATGCCGTAGACGCGGGCGAAGGCGGCAAGGTAATGCTCGCCCGCCAGCTTGGCCACGGCATAGGGAGTGATGGGTGCGGGAAGCATGTCTTCGCGCTTGGGCAGGGTGGGCGTTTCGCCGTAGACGGACGACGATCCGGCATAAACCACGCGGCGTACGCCGGCATCCTTGGCCGCGATGAGCACGTTGAGTGTTGCATCCACGCAATTACGATTGGTGGCGGCCGGATCGGCGACCGAGCGCGGCACCGAAGCGAGAGCTGCCTCGTGAAAGACGATCTCGACGCCCCTGCAAACCTTGGCGCAAACCGCCAGATCGGCCAGGTCGCCCGCGACGAATTCCATGTCTTCAAGGCCCGCCAGGTTGGCGTGACTGCCGGTGATGAAACTATCGACACCACGCACCGATTCACCGCGAGCCAATAATGCGGCAGCAATGGAGCGGCCAATGAACCCGGCAGCGCCGGTGACAAGATACCTGGGCAAAGTTCCCCCTAAAATGAGTTTCTGCGGCCGCATTTTCGACCGTCCTTTACAGAATAGCAATCGAAGAGTGCTACCTTTAGAATTCGGATTCTTGGGTTTGCGTTTTTATTCCCGTCTTTGCATTGGTCGCGGCGATTGCGGAGAGCATGGGAAAAATCTGCGCTTTGCTTCGGAACTCACCCATGATCACGCAGCGAAATCGGGCGATAAGAGCAGCGCTACTTGCTCACAGAGAAATCCTTGGGCCGCGCTAAGAAAACCAACAGAAGTCACGGCTTGCGAATTGCAGTTCCGCTCTCGGTTGGCTCTTTGTTACCTTTTTACTCTTTCCCGCAACCCGCGGGCAGCGTATGATGTGAAACACACTTTTTAATGCTGTAACTGCCTCAGTACTGTAAGCGATTCCTGATGGTTGAAATGAGTCCGTCCTCATAGGTCGTCGGGGCTCGGTGTACTGAGGTTCTTTGTTTCCTTTCCGGTTGCCTTCTGGTTTTCCCTGTGCGTAGAGAAGTAGATCTCTCACTGCTGCGTGGACGGCGCGGGAGCTGCGCGTTCGACTGCAAGTGAGAAGGAGCCGGATAATGACGCAAAGAACCAGATTGCAGAAGAGTGTTCAAGAGTACCTGGCCCGGGCTGGAAACCGGGCTGCGAGCTGCCTGAAGGCGGCGACGAGAACTTTGCCGGCAGCTCTCGCGCTGGCATCGCTGCCCATGATTTGCGCGTCGCGCGCGGCGCAGGCGCAGACCCCGGCCACGTCCTGGGGTTATATGTCCGGCTCGGTAAACGCCGACGCGGATGACAGCGCTACCGTGCCCGGCGGCCGCCAGAGCGCAGCCACCTGGACCGACGCGAGCGGCAATCTCTGGCTCTTTGGTGGGTTCGGTGTGGATTCAGTCGGGAATCTAGGCTATCTGAACGACCTCTGGGAGTATTCCGGCGGCGCCTGGATTCTTAAAAGTGCCAACAGCACACTCACCGTGCCGGGCGTTGGTTTATGCAATATAGGGAACTACACCAGCGGCAGTTATGCAGTCGGCGGACGATCGCTGTCTGCAACCTGGGTGGATATGAGCGGGAACCTGTGGCTCTTCGGCGGGACCGGCTGCGACAGCGCATCCAGTACGCCTGGCGATCTGAGCGATCTTTGGATGTACAACGTCGCCTCGGGCAACTGGACCTTCGAGGGAGGCAGCCAGACTACAAACCAGACGGGAACTTACGGCCTGCCGTACGCCGCTTCAACCACCTATCTTCCCGGGGCGCGTGCCACCGCCGTTTCCTGGACCGGCGCCGACGGCAGTTTTTGGCTCTTCGGCGGCTTCGGGGAGGATTCGAGTGGAAATGCCGGGCCCCTGAACGATCTGTGGAAGTACGATCCTACGACTCTTGAGTGGACGTGGATGTCCGGAGGCCTGCTAAGAGCCCAGGCGGGCGACTATGGCACCCTGGGACAGGCAAGCGCCACCAACGTTCCCGGCAGCCGGTCGTTCGCCTCGGGAGCTGTGGACTCGAGCGGCAATCTCTGGCTCTTTTCAGGTTCCGGTTGCAATACCAGTTGCGCCACACAAGGATTATTGAACGACCTTTGGATGTACAACCCAACGACTCTTGAGTGGACATGGGAGGCTGGTACCCAGAGCGAAAATCTGACAGGCAACGCGGGCACAATATACGTGACTGCCGGCAGCAACGACCCCGGCTCACGCGAAGCTTCGAACCTCTGGACCGATTCGGCCAACAATCTCTGGATCTTCGGCGGCCAGGGCTTTGACACTACCGGCGCCCCGTCGGGCAACCTCAATGACCTTTGGGAGTTCGATACTACTATCAAAGAGTGGACGTTTATGGGCGGCTCCCCTACCCAGGCGGGCGCCCTAACGCCGGCCTACGGGACCGAAGGAACACCCGCCATCACGAATATCCCTGGCGGCCGTGAAGTCTATCTCGCCTGGAACATGAATTCCGAAGGCGACTTCTGGCTCTTCGGCGGATTTGGATATAACAGCCCTACAACATCCGGCAATCTGAACGACCTTTGGGAGGCAGAGCCTCCAACGCCCACTCCCGATTTCAGCCTGATTGCCGGGACGTACCAGGGCGCGCAGACCCTCACCATCTCCGACGCCATGAGCGGCGCGACCATTTACTACACCACCAATGGCAACACGCCTGTCGTCTCCTCCTCCGATCAATACAACGGAGCAGTCACCGTCGCCAGTACTGAATTCGTGCAGGCCATCGCCGTGGCCGCGGGCCACAGCCAAAGCCTGCCGCGCCAAGCCAACTTCGTGATTGGAGCGGAATCGGCCATCACGTGGGTGACTCCGGCGGCGATCACCTACGGCACGCCTCTCAGCTCGGTGCAATTGGACGCCACCACCAGCATCCCCGGCGACTTCGTCTATACGCCCGCTGCGGGCGCGATTCTGCCGGCAGGAAGCAACGTCCTCTCGGTCACCTTCACGCCCACCGATCCCGTCGTTGCCGGCTTCCAGCAGGCCACGGCAACTGTGACCCTGCAGGTGAACCCGGCCACGCCGGTCATCACCTGGGCCACGCCTGCCTCGATCGCTTACGGCACCGCCCTCGGCGCTGCGCAACTGGATGCCACCGCATCCGTGCCCGGCACCTTCGCGTACTCGCCGGCCGCCGGAACCGTGCTCACCGCGGGCGCGCATACGCTGAACGTGACTTTTACACCCACCGACACTACTGACTACACCACGGCCACGGGATCGGTGACGATCAACGTTACGCAGGACACGCCTGCGATTACCTGGGCGCAGCCTGCGGCGATCACGTACGGCACCGCGCTGAGCGCCACGCAGCTTGACGCCACGGCGACATTCAACGGCAATCCGGTTCCCGGAACGTTCGTTTACTCACCGGCCTCCGGCACCGTGCTGCAGGCCGGAACGCAGACGCTCGACGTTACCTTTACCCCCACCGATACCACCGACTACGCAACCGTGGAGGGATCGACCACCCTGGTCGTCAACCAGGCCGCGCCGACGATTACGTGGCCCACTCCGGCCGCGATCGCTTACGGCACCGCCCTCGGAGCCACGCAGCTCGATGCCACGGCCAGCTCTAACGGCATCACAGTCCCCGGCACATTCGTCTACACGCCCGCGGCCGGCACCGTGCTCACCGCAGGCTCGCAACTTCTCAGCGTCACCTTTACGCCCACCAACACTACGGATTTCACCACAGCTACGACCACGGTCACATTGACGGTGAATCAGGCTACGCCGACGATCACCTGGCCAACTCCGGCCGCAATCGCCTACGGCACCGCGCTGGGGGCGACGCAACTCGACGCCACGGCCAGTGCTAACGGCGCCGCGGTGGCCGGCACCTTCGTCTATTCGCCTGCCGCAGGCGTCATTCTCACCGCAGGTACGCACACGCTCACCGTTACATTCACGCCCACCGATAACACCGACTTCACCACGGCTACGGGCTCGGTCACGATCAGCGTCACCGAGGACACGCCCACCATCACCTGGGCAACGCCTGCGGCGATCACTTACGGCACGCGTCTGAGCACCACGCAGCTTGATGCCACGGCCAGCTACGGCGGCAACGCCGTTCCGGGTACCTTCGTTTACTCGCCGGGCGCCGGCGCTGTGTTGCCGGTCGGAACACAGACCCTCACCGTCACCTTCACGCCCACCGACACCACCGACTACACCACGGCCACGGGTTCGGTAACCCTGGTCGTCAACCAGGCAACTCCGGTGATCACATGGCCTACACCAGCCTCGATTGCCTACGGCACGGCGCTCGGCTCCGCGCAACTTGATGCCACGGCATCCGTGCCCGGCACCTTCGTCTACACGCCCGTGGCCGGCACCATGCTCGCCGCAGGCTCGCACACGTTGAACGTAACGTTTACGCCGACCGACAGCACGGACTACGCCACGGCGATGGCCTCGGTGACGCTCGTCGTCAGCCAGGACACGCCGACGATCGTATGGCCGACCCCGGCTCCGATCACGTACGGCACGGCGCTCAGCAGCACGCAGCTTGACGCTACGGCCATGTCGAACGGCACCTCGGTTGCAGGAACCTTCACCTATTTGCCCGCCGCCGGCACGGTGCTGACCGTGGGCGCGCACACGCTGACCGTCAGCTTTACGCCGACCGATACCACCGACTACACCGCGACCACAGGCTCGGTCACAATCAATGTCACTGGCAACGCGCCCGCGATCACCTGGACGCAGCCTGCGGCAATCACCTACGGAACTGCTCTGGGCGCCACGCAGCTTGACGCTACGGCGGTCTACGGAACCACCGCCGTTCCGGGCACCTTCGTCTACTCGCCGGCCGCCGGAACCGTTCTGCCGGCGGGAACGCAGACGCTCTCCGTCACCTTCATTCCGACGGACTCAGCCGATTACTCGAGCGCGACGACGACCACCACCATCGTCGTCAACCAGGCCATACCGATCCTGAACTGGCAAGATCCCCCCGCGATCGATTACGGTACTCCGCTGAGTTCGGCACAACTCGACGCCACGGCCTCGATTCCCGGAACGTTCGTCTACCTGCCTCCGATCGGCACCGTGCTTTCGGTCGGAACGCAAACCCTTTCTGTTATCTTCACGCCCGCCGACGCGAACGACTACACCACGGCCAATGCGGGTGTCACGCTCACCGTGCAGGCCCCTGGCTTCACCCTCAGCGGCTCACCCGGCGGACAAACCGTTTACGCCGGCTACACCACTGACTTCATCGTTACCGTCGCGCCCGCGAACGGCACCTTCAACAACCCCGTCGCGCTCACCGTTACCGGGCTGCCTTCGGGCGCTACCGCCACCTTCTCGCCAACCAGTGTTACGCCAGGTTCAACGTCGGCCACGTCTGTCCTGACGGTCAAAGTAGCCGCCAACACCACGGAGAACCAGCGTCCGGCGTCGCCTTTCGGGAGCGGATCGCGTGGGCTCGTTCCACTTATGGCGCTTCTGCTGCTCCTGCCCTTCCGCAGAGTGCGCAGATGGGGGCGGAAGATCTCACTTGTCTTGATTCTGTTCATTTCGCTGGGCGCTATGCTCTCTTTGAGCGCCTGCGGCTCGCCCGGAACCAACACGATCCAGTGGCAGGATACGTTCGTGCTCACTGTAACCGGAACAAGCGGCACTAACACCCAATCCACGCAAGTGGTGCTCACAGTGCAATAGCGTAAGGGGGGTTGAGGTGACTCTCAGCCTCACTCCAACCGAACGAATCAGATTGGCGACGGGCTTGGCCGCATGGAAATTGCACACAATGCGGCCAGGGTTTTTTAATTCCTGCCCGCGGGGTAGGAGATGGCGATTGCCGTTTCATTCCCCTCCTCGTGTATTGTGGCTTTGGCGATGATCCATCTGCTGCCAACGCCCGCCGAGCCTCAGGTCTTCGCACTGTGGGAGAGAATCTTGTTTGTTGCGCTGGCGGGTGCGTCGGCGCTCCTCTTCTGGCGGCGCTTCGGGCCGATCCTGGGCAGGATTCTCCATGCAAAGAGGGATCCCGATTTCGGTCTTTCGCCCCTCGCCAGACGCGTGCGCGATTTCTTTTTTGAGGTCCTGCTTCAGTCCAAAGTCATTCGCGAGCGGCCGCTCGCTGGACTGGCTCATGCCCTGGTCTTCTGGGCCTTCTGCGCCTTCGCGCTGGTCACTCTCAACCACTGCGCAGTGATTCTCGGCATCGGCTTCCTCGATGCCGCGGGATTCGTGGGGCGGATCTACTTTGGAGTTGCGACTTTGTTTGCCATCGCCTGCGCGGCCGCCATCGCCGGCCTCTTTGCGCGGAGATTTTTCGTCCAACCCAAATGGCTGGGCAAGCTCTCATGGGAGTCGGGCCTGATTGCGCTGCTGATTTTTGCGCTAATGGCGACGTATCTTGCGGCATTCTTCGTCACGGCCCCAGGCGCAGTGCGCGCGCTGTGGTGGGCGCACACGCTCACGCTGCTCGCATTTCTGCCGCTGATTCCGCACACCAAGCATCTGCATTTGTTGCTGAGCCCGGTCACCGTGTTCCTCTCGCGCGGCGCATTCGCGCACATTCCTCCATTGAGCGGCGACGAAGATTTCGGC
>JBAWFY010000397.1:0-5959 GCA_049592335.1 Occallatibacter sp. | reverse complement strand
GTTCTCCGGTTACGGATTCAACAAGTCGCACTCGGCCGCGTACGCATGGGTGGCCTTCCAGACGGCATATTTAAAGACGCACTACCCGGTGGAGTTCATGGCGGCGCTGCTGACTTCAGAAACCTCGAAGCCAGACAGCGTCGTGAAGTACATCGGCGAGTGCCGCGAGATGGGTATCGCCGTGGAGCCGCCTGACGTGCAGGTTTCGGGAGCGCAGTTTACCCCCCACGGCGCGAACATCCGCTTCGGGCTGGCCGCGGTAAAGAACGTGGGCGGCAATGCGATCGAATCGATTTTGAAAGCGCGCGCGGAGGCAGGCGGGCGCTTCAAGAGCCTTTGGGAGTTTTGCGAGAAGGTCGATTTGCGCGTGATGAACAAACGCGTCATCGAGTCGCTGATCAAGGCCGGAGCGCTCGATTCGCTGGGCACGCGCGGGCAGCTCAACGCCGCTGTCGACAAGGCCATGGAGCGCGCACAGAAAGCGCAACGCGACGCCGAGCACGGGCAGAGCGGATTGTTCGGGCTGTTCGACGAGACGCCGGCGCGCGGCCGCGATGCCGATGCGTTGCCGCTGGCGCCCGACTGGGAAGAGGCGGTGCGACTCGCCAACGAGAAAGAAGTGCTGGGATTTTTCGTCTCCGGGCATCCGCTCGATAAATACGCCGAGAAACTCCGCAACCTCACCGGCGTAATCTCAGTTGCTGAAGCGCTCGAACGCAAACCGCCAGAGCGGCGCTGGGGTGGGCAGCAGGATCTTGCCGATGAAATCCAGGTGGCAGGAATGCTGGTTGGAATTGCCGCGAAGAAAAGCAAGAAGGACCAGCGGCTGTACGCACAGGGTGCGATCGAAGATGCCACCGGCAAGATCGAAGTGATCTGCTTTGCGCGCGATTACGAAAAGTTGGCCGCGCAGTTGAAGATGGAGGTTCCCGTGCTGGTGCGGGGACAGCTGATGGGCGAGGAAGACGCCGCGCCCAAGATCGCCATCAGCCAAGTGCAGGCGCTCGAAGAGGTGCAGGTCAAGCTTCCCTCCGGGGTGCGCATTCGTATCAATGTTGACTGCGCGACCGAAGAAATGCTCGCGGCGCTGAAGAGTGCTGCCGACTCTGCTCCCGGCCCCGGCAAAGTGATGCTGCATCTCGAAAAAAAAGGCGAGTACGCCGTGGTTCTGGAGCCAGAAGCCATGAGCGTCGCCGCCGACCGGGGGTGGGTGGAGCGTGTTGAGGAGCTTGCCGGCAAAGGAACCGTGCAGGCGGTTGGATAGCTTTGTCGAGCGGTGGCCTTTGCTTTCCGCTTCCCATCAATACTTGGGCACGGATGGATCCACTTCGCTGGACCAGGCGAGAATGCCGCCAGCCATGTTCGCCACATTCGGATACCCGGCCTGCTTGAGAAACTCCGCAACGCGCTGGCTGCGCCCACCCGCCTTGCAATGCACGACGATTTCACGGTCGCGATCGATTTCGTCCAGCCGCTGCGGAACCTGATTCATCGGGATCAGCTTGCCGCCAATATTGGCAATCTGATACTCGAACGGTTCGCGCACGTCCAGAATGAACAGGCCTTCGCCAGCATCCATGCGCTGCTTCAATTCAGTTGCGGTGATTTGCGGAATTCCATTTTTCACTGCGGTCTCCTCTTGGACTGCCGGCGCTAAGCCGCAGAACTGCTGATAGTCGATCAGTTTAGTTACGGTCGGGTGAGCTCCGCAGACCGGACACTCCGGGTTTTTGCGCAGCTTCAATTCACTGAAGCGCATGTTCAGCGCGTCCACCAGCAGCAGGCGCCCGGCCAGGGATTCGCCTCTACCCAGAATGAGCTTGATGGTTTCAGTGGCCTGAATGACGCCGATCAGTCCGGGCAGAATTCCCAGCACTCCGCCCTCGGCACAATTAGGGACGAGTCCTGGCGGTGGCGGCTCGGGATAAAGGCAGCGGTAACACGGCCCATGCTCGGTGGCGAAGACACTGGCCTGGCCCTCGAAGCGGAAGATCGATCCGTACGCGTTCGGCTTGCCCAGGAGTACACACGCGTCATTGACCAGATAGCGCGTAGGAAAGTTATCGGTCCCGTCGGCGATTACATCGTAGTCCTTCAGGATCTCGAGCGCATTGGCGCTTGAGAGTACGGTGTCGTGCTTTACAACGTTGAGATCGGGATTGAGCGCGCTGACTTTTTCCGCGGCCGAGTCCAGCTTCTTGCGCCCGATGTCCGCAGTGGAATGGATAATCTGCCGCTGCAGATTGCTCGCATCCACCACGTCGAAATCCACCAGGCCCAGCGTGCCCACGCCGGCTGCAGCCAGATATAAAGCCAGCGGCGAACCCAACCCGCCGGTTCCTACGCACAGCACGCGCGCGGCTTTCAGCTTGCGCTGGCCTTCTTCGCCCACCTCGGGCAAAATCAGGTGGCGCGCGTAGCGCGCGAGGTCGTCTTTGGTCAGTTCCGGCAGTTCCGCTGGCGCCATTCGCGAAGCCATGGTTTCACTCTAATTTACAAACAGAATTCGCGCACCAAAACCCGTGCTGCCCGCCGAATGCAAAGCTCGGGGATTGGTCAAATCTCAGGGTACACGGCCCAAGATCCATGGTCCACGCCTACGTTCTCGTTGTCTCCACCAATTCAACGGGGCCCCGCTCGAACCGTTTATCTTCTTCCGTGGCTCCGGCCAGCAGAAAGGCATTGGTCACGCCCGCCTTGCCTTCGGCGACCGTGGTAATCACGTAGAAACAGCCTAACCAATGCGCTTCTGCAAAATCGGTCGGTGACCACTCGGCCGGATGGTCGGGATGCGAATGATAGAAACCGGCGATGCTCAATCCCCTCGCCCGCGCATCGCGTTCGATCCCGACTAACTCGGCTGACGCAATCTCATAGCTGTTATTTGGCGAATCGTTACGCGTGTTGGCGGCCCTCACCGCCGCCTCGACGCGCCAACCGTTCCCTTCCGCTCGTCCCAGCAGCGCGCCGCAGCACTCCTGCGGATACGTCTCTTCGCCATGCGCACGGATCGCATCGTAGACCGGTCTCGTCATCCGCAGCAAGTTCATGCATCCTCCCACAACCACTCAAGTAACTGCCTCTGGCGGCGAGGCCAGCTTCTCCAGCAGTTCGCGGGGGTCGACGGGCTTGGCCAGCAGTTCCCAGCAGTGGCTTTGGGCTCTGGCAGCTTCAATCATCTCGGTTGTGGAGCCTTGTCCCGAAAGAAGCAGAATACGGCAGCCAGGAAGCATTGTCTCGATGTTCGCGCAAAGCTCGGTGCCCAACATTCCCGGCATGATGACGTCGGAGATGACGCAGTCCGGGCGAAAGGATGCGATGGTTTCGAGAGCCGCTGCGCCGCTATAGGCACACGCCGCCTCGTATCCTTTTCTTTGCAAAATCATCACCAGCGTGTCGGCCAGCGGCTTTTCGTCATCGATCATCAGAACCCGCATATCGCTTCTGCGTTACTCCTTGCCGCTCTTGGCAGAACCGGATCGTGAACCAATCTGGGACGCGTGCTTCGTGGCCGGCCATAAAATCGAGATCGCTGTACCGCTTCGCTTGCCGCAAGCAGCTCAAGTTCATCCATCTCTGGCATCATGACGTCGGTGAGCACAATGTCAGGATGTTCCCGTGCCAGAATCCTCCAGGCCAGTTTTCCGTTTTCAGCCGTCGTCACGTGGAAGCGGTCGTGCAACAGCCGCGCCACGTATTCGCGCATGTCGGGATTGTCATCGACAACCAGAACGGTTTTGGGGCTGGTGGCCTCATCGGCTGGAGTGGTTAAGACCGGCTCGTGAGAGAACTGGATTTCCGATTCGAAAGGGGTTTCCGCCCCCAGCCAGCTGAGCGCCTCGGTCATATACGGCGAGGCAGCCGCGGCGTGTGCGGATTCGAGCGCATCGTGGAAAACACGGTCCTGAGGCAGATGTTCCGAGCCCAGGGGGATGTGGATGCGAAATGTGGTTCCTCGCCCTACCGCGCTATGCACCGCGATGGAATCTTTCAAACACTTTGGGAAGCTCAGCTTCGGGAATGCCAACGCCGGTGTCGGTTACGGTAAGCTCAACGTGTTCGCCGCGCTCACGCAGCGATACGGAAATTCCGCCGTCGAAGGTAAATTTAAAAGCATTGGAGAGAAGATTGAGCACAATCTTCTCCCACATATCGCGATCCACATAGATGAGCCGCGTGAGCTTGTCGCAGCCAACCTCGAAATCGAGTCCGGCCTTCGTGGTCAGTGACTCAAACGAGCTCGCAAGCTCCCTCGTGAAAGTTGCCAGATCTGTGGGCCGGTAGACTGCCTTCACGCGCCCAGCTTCAATACGGGAGAAATCGAGCAGGCTGTTGACCAGCTTCAGCAAGCGCGTTCCATTGCGGTGCGCGACGCCCACCAGGCGGCGATTATTGGTCAACACCTGCATTTCGGGCTTTGCCAGCACTTCCTCAAGCGGCCCCTGCAGCAGGGTCAAAGGCGTTCGGAATTCGTGCGAGACGTTGGAGAAGAAGGTAGTCTTTGCGCGGTCCAGCTCGGCAAGAGATTCGGCGCGCTTTTTTTCCTGTTCATAGGCGCGCGCGTTCGCCAAACTGCCCGCGATCTGGCTGGCAATCAGCTCAACAAATCCGCTGTAAGCAGAGTCGAGGGGCCGATAAGGGCTCAGGCCACCAATAAAAACGCCGGCAGGGCGATCCTGCGCCCGGCTGGCGATAGGAACCAGCAGCGCCCTGGCCGGGCTCTGGTCCCAGGCGCCGGTTGGAAGCGCGTCAAACAGCGATTGCAAATGGTCGATTTGAACCGGCGCATTGCGGGCCAGGACTTCGCCAACCGGCCATGCTCCGTCGTTTCGAATGATGGCCGGCGCTGCAGGGTGGCTGGGCTCGATCCCGGTCATGGCGCCAAGCCTGGCATGATCTTTGCCGTTGAACAGGTAAGTCAGCGCAAATGGCAGGTCTCTGGTATTGGTCTGGAGGCTCCTCCGAATGGCAGCCATCACGTCGTGTTCTGTGTACGTGGCACTTAGTTCGGCAGACAGCGACCTCAACGTGGTCAAGCGGCGTTCGCCAATCACGCGATCCGTCTCTTCGGATACCACGCACAGATGTCCTGCTATGCGGCCGTCTTCTCCTGTGAGCAGGCTATAGAAGAACGTGTGATAGGTTTCCTCGCGATATCCGCTGCGCTCCAGAAAAAGCAGCAGGGCCTCATCCCATGTGGCTTCGCCGGTGTCCAGCACTCTTTGAATGCGCGGACCGATATCGTCCCATATCTCCGCCCAAACTTCACGCGACGGTTTGCCGAGCGCCCAAGGGTGCTTTTTCCCCAACGTCATCCGGGCGTAAGCGTCGTTATAAAGGAACGTGAGTTCCTGACCCCACTCCATCCACATGGCGAAACGGGAAGAGAGCATGACGCGAACAATGGTTTGGAGGCTCTGCGGCCAGCCGGAACGGTCGCCCAAAGGTGTAGCTGACCAATCGAAGTCGCTTACGAGTGCGCCGAGTGCGCCGCCGGGAAAGGGCCCCCGTCCGCGAGCATCTTCAATGGTCACGCCCTTTTCCTCGTACATGATTTTTCTGAATGAGCCGCTTTCACCGACCGCCGGAACCAATTGGGTTCAGCGATTTGGCAGAATGAGATAAGCGACGCCTTGTTTTACTTTGATGCGGGATTAGGGCCGCGCATTGCCCTCGCGGCACAAAATGTAAAGCTCGGACTCGGGGGCGTTCAGCCGTACGCAGAGCGGTCCCTCCGTTCGGCCCGAGAAAGAAACAGTTGCGAGTCACTAAGAAAGTTGGGAGCGAAGGACTTCCACGAGCCGCGCAGGTTCACCCTTGCGCACAAATTGCGTAATGAACGGGGCCACGTCGGGCGGCGGCGACCATAGATCCGAAAGCAGCACAATCGCCGCCAAAGGAAACTTCGCGCGAACCTCCTGGGCAATTTCCGGGGCAGTCCTGACCGAGTTCAGACGAT
>JBAWFY010000396.1:0-1940 GCA_049592335.1 Occallatibacter sp. | reverse complement strand
ATCGGCATGGTAGTGGCCGGCGGATTCACCGACAAGTTAGGAACGCGCAAGGCATTTGCCATCGCCATCGGCATCTGGAGCGTCGCGGCCATGCTGCCCGGCGCAGCGTTTTCCGTCGTCACCTTCGCCATCGCCATGTTTCTCCTCGGCCTGGGTGAGGCCGCCAACTTTCCGGCGTGCATCAAGACCGTCGCGGAGTGGTTTCCCAGGCGCGAGCGCGCACTGGCCACCGGAATCTTCAACTCCGGCGCCAACATCGGCAACATCGTAGTGCCAATTGCGGTGCCAACATTGGTGATGCTGGTGAGTTGGCGCGGTGCTTTTGTCGTGACGGGAGCCCTGGGCGTCGTTTGGTTGCTTTGTTGGCTTCTCTACTATCGACGGCCTGAGCAGCACCGCAGCGTTTCAGAGGCTGAACTGGAACTGATCTTGAGCGATCCCGCCGAAAAGATCGAAAGTGTTCCCTGGAGCCGCGTTCTGCCGTGCAAAGAGACCTGGGCCTTTGCCGTCGGCAAATTTCTCACCGACCCCATCTGGTGGTTCTACTTGTTCTGGATTCCCGGTTACCTGCAGTCCACGTTCCACCTGAGTCTGTCCCAAAGCCGCGTGCCCGTCGTATTGGCTTACAGTATTTCCATCGTGGGCAGCGTTGGCGGCGGCTATCTTTCCTCTGCGATGATTCAGCGCGGCGTCGGCGTCAACGTGGCCCGCAAAACCACGTTGCTGCTCTGTGCGCTCTTGATCGCGCCCATCTTTGCCGCGCCGTTCGTTCACCATCTGTGGCTGGTGGTGGCGCTGCTTGGTATGGCAACGGCAGGACACCAGGGATGGTCGGCGAATCTCTTCACATTGCCCTCGGATATGTTTCCCAAATCCGCGGTAGCCAGCGTCATCGGCATCGGCGGCATGATGGGCGCAGTCGGCGGTTTTCTGTTCCAGTTGGGAACAGGTTTTATCGTCTATTTCACGCACAGTTATGTCACGTTGTTCATCATTGCGTGCCTCGCTTATCCGGCGGCCTTCTTGGTGATCCACGCCATCACGCCCAAACTCTCCCCGGCGCAGCTCGAATAGCGAAATGCATCGAGGGCCGGCCGCTCGGCTGCCGATTTCGAGAGGCGTATCCTAATGCAGAATGTCAAATGCAGGAAAATTGTCCTGTGCTTTCGCCGATCCGAGGGAACCCAATGAGCTTTCGTCGAGATTCTCTTTTTGAGGGCGCTTCTGCTTGTGCTCTCGCCGTATTCTTCTGCGTTCTTTTCAGCTTCTCTCATGCCGCCCAGGCGCAGCGCCTTTCCACGAACGTCATTCCTTCTCACTACGCCCTGGCTTTCACGCCCAATCTCAAATCCGCCACGTTCACCGGCTCTGAAACCATCGACGTCGCCATCAAGGAGCCTGCCAGCGCTATCACGCTGAACGCCATCGAGATCCAATTCCAATTCGTGACGATTCACGATTCCGAGGGCCGGACACAATTCGGCTCGGTGGTCCTCGACGCTGATAAGCAACAGGCCACCTTCGCCTTCCCCAAGACCATTCCCGCCGGCAACGCCACGCTGAACATCCAGTTCACGGGTATCCTCAACAACGAGCTGCGCGGCTTCTATCTCTCAAAAACCGCGAAGCGCAATTACGCCGTCACGCAGTTCGAAGCCACCGATGCCCGCCGCGCCTTTCCCTGTTTCGACGAGCCTGCGTTCAAGGCCACCTACGACATCTCGCTCACCATCGACGCGGCCGACACCGCCATCTCCAACAGCGCCGTCGTCTCCGACACGCCCGGTCCCGGCGCCGGCAAGCACACCGTCGTCTTCGGAACCACGCCCAAAATGTCCACCTATCTCGTCGCCTTCCTCGTCGGCGACTTTCAGTGCACCAGCGGCGAATCGGACGGCGTCGCCGTGCGTGTCTGCGCTACGCCCGCCGAGGTCGAGCTC
>JBAWFY010000395.1:0-7010 GCA_049592335.1 Occallatibacter sp. | reverse complement strand
CCCAAGTGCAGCAGATGACCGAAAACGAGTTGCGCCAACGCAACCCGCAGCTGGCCACGGACCCGCGGATTCTCCAGATGTTTGAGCCGCAGGTTGCCCAGCAACTGGTGCAGCAGAAGATGCTGCTGCAGGAGGCGCACAAGCTTGGCATCTTTGCCACGGACGAGGACGTCCGCCACATTCTCAGCACCGGCCCTAACGCGCAGGTTCTCTATCCCAACGGCAAGTTCATCGGCGACCAGGCTTACCGCCAACTGATCGACGAGAACCGTCACGAGTCGGTGGATCAGTTTGAGAGCGAGATCAAGGAGCAGATCGCGATCCAGCGCCTTGAGGCGCTTGTGACCGCGGGCGTGACGGTGAGCGACCAGGACGTCCGCGAGCTCTACCGTAAGCAGAACCTCAAGATCAAATTCGATTACGCGGTGATTTCGGGCGACGACATTCGCAAGTCGATCAACCCCTCCGACAGCGATCTTGAAGCGTTCTTCAAAAGCAATGCCTCGCGGTATGCCACCGCCGTGCCCGAGCAGCGCAAGATCACCTACTTTGCGTTCACGCACGAGGAAATTCCGGGCGGCATTCCGCAGCCTTCTCAGCAGCAGATTCAGCAGTATTACAACGATCACGCCAGCGATTACGCAGTTCCGCAGCAGGCGCGCTCGCGGCATATCCTCATCAGCGTGCCCGCGGGAGCCGACGCAAAAACCGATGCTGCGGCCAAAGCCAAGGCGGAGAGCGTTCTCAAGCAGCTTCAGGCCGGCGGCAGCTGGACCGATCTCGCCAAGAAATACTCCGACGACCCGGGCAGCAAGGAACAGGGCGGGGAACTCGGGTTTGCGAAGCCCAAGACGATGGTGCCCGCTTTCGATCATGCCATCTTTACGCAGAAGATTGGCGACATTGCCATCGTAAAGAGCAATTACGGCTACCACATCGTGCAGGTGGAAGAGCGCCAGGATGCGCACACGCAGCCGCTCAGCGAAGTGCAGGGAACCATCGCTGCGGCGCTCAGCGGCGATGCGGCGCAGCAGGCAGTGTCGCTCTACGCGCAGCAGTTGACCACGGAAGCCAACCAGAACGGACTCGACAAGACGGCCGCGGCGCATCATCTGCAGGTGGTGACGACGGAGCCGCTGGGCCACGATGGCGTGATCGCCGGCCTGCCGGACAGCGCGCAGCTTTTGTCTAAGGCATTTGAAGCGAAGGAGGGCGATGCGCCGCAATCCGCGCCTACCGGCGAGGGCTACGCCATCTTCCAGGTCACGGGAGTCGTACCGGCGCACGCGCCATCCTTTGCCGACTGGAAGAACCACGTGCTCGACGATTATCGCAACGAGCAGGTCCCGGTCCTGCTGGGCCAGAAGACGAAGGAGCTCGCCGACAAGGCGAAGTCGATGAACGATCTTGCCAAAGCTGCAAAAGACGTGGGCGCGACCATGAAGACCAGCGACCTGGTGAGCCCAACCGGCCAGGTCCCCGATTTCGGCGCTGTGGGCCAGGTGGCCCCGCAGCTATTCGAAATGAGCGTAGGCGCGATCAGCGGGCCCATCGACGCCGGACGCACCGGAGTGGTGGCCAAGATTCTCGACAAGCAGGAGCCGACCGCGGACGAGATCGCCAAGAACTTCGACCAGACGCGCGAGCAGCTTCTCAATGAGAAGCGCAGCGACGCTTTCCGCATCTTCGCCAATGGTGTCTTTGACGAATACAAGAAGCACAAGCTGGTGGCCATGAACGCCAAAGCGCAGCAGCAGCCGCAGATGTAGGTGCTAAGCTGCTTCAGACTCAAAGGCCCGCAGCCATTCTGGTTGCGGGCCTTTTTGCATTTGCGGTCTTCTTGTTTATCGCAACCCTTCGGTCGCGAGCGGCAATCCCGTCATCGGCCAATGGTCCGGCTGTGCGTCGAGGTTGGGCGCTACGGCTGCGTTGCTGAAGGTTGCCGGAGCGACCGTTACGTTCCATCCGTCCACCGTAACCAGCGGATCTTCGCCGGCAAAATCGCTCACCGCCGCGCGCATCTCGATGACCGTACTTGCATGGGGCAGCAGCGTGACGTAGTTGTCGTTGTAAAAGACCGGCAATACACGTTCTCCAGATTTGCGGCGCAGTTGCACGTGGACCATTAATGCAATGTTGGACGTGGGATTCTCAAGTGCGACCTTTATGGTGCGCATGCCATCCTGATCGTTTTGCGCCAGAGACTGCGCCTGGAGGGTCACTTGCGGCATCTTGTTCAAGTCGGTTAGGTCGTCGGGATCGCCGGGTTCCGCGCGCCAGTAAACATTCCTCGACAGCTCCTGCGATCCGGCTTTGCGCGGGTCGTCGAGGGAGAGCTGAATGAAATGCACGCGGCTCAAGTTTGCCGGAAAATCGATCGTGCCAAGCTGAGTTGCTGCTTCCGGTGCGGCGGTCACTGGCATGTCATGCGTATAGGCCAGCGTGCCGTCCAGGTTGTATACGCCCACGTGCGCAATCAGCCCTTCGAGCGGCTCCGGCGTGTTGTTGATCACCTGCACCTGTCCGTTGGCTTCGTTTAGTTGAACATGCACCATCTCCGACGCGTGCATGACGGCGAAGTACGAAGACATCGGTTCGAGATCGTAGTGGTAGATCTGCCAGATAAAGCTTGGCTGAGCTGGATTGCTCATCCATGTGATGATGGCCGTGGTGGGATGAAACATTTGCGCGTTGCGCCCCTCGTACATGGCGCGGAAGGCTTCGTAGTTCGCCAATTGTGCCTCGCGCACAAAGTCGGCTAGATTGGCGAATTTGCCGTAGCGCGCAGCAATGATGCCCGGATAGAGATCGCCATGCCCGTTGCCTTTGGCCATGTCGTGCGCGGCCCAATCGTCGTCGATCGTCTCCCAATCCTTTTTCGGCATCATTCCGTGAATAGACTCGAGCGTGGGCACGCTCATCGAGCCGGTTTCGGTTTTAAAGTAGTCGTCTGTGACGGTGTAAAACTCGCGCGGCGCGCGCCAGGAGTACGGCCCATGCGAGCGCACGCCCGCGCCGTCGGTCGAGCTCGGCTGGTAGCGCCGCGTAGGCTCCAGCTCCGCGAGCACCTTGCGCAATGCTGCATCAATCGCGGGGGGCGGATAGCCCTCGTTGCGCGCACACCACAACATTATCGAAGGATGATTGCGCAGCCGCAGCACCTTGTCCCGCACATTGGCGATGTAAGTGTCGAGATCGTCGGGATCGGGCCCGTCGCCCGGATTCGGCTGGAAGAACTCGTCCCAAATCAGAATCCCGTATTTGTCGCACAGCTCGTAGAAGTCTTCGCCCGTGCTCTGGCCTACCCAGTTGCGGATCAAATTGAGATGCGCAAGCTGGTGCAGATGGATCTCCGTGTCCAGCCGCTCGCGCGGAATGCGCTTGAGAGCTTCATCGAGTCCCCAGTCGCCGCCGCGAATAAAGACCGGGACGCCGTTGACGGAGATGGTCAGCGTATCCGTTCCCGGAACCGAATACGAGATTTTGCGCACGCCGAAATCGACGTCTTCGGTGTCGCTCGTGGATTTGCCGATCTTGAACGCGAGATGCAGCCGGTACATCTCCTGTGCGCCATAGCCGTTCGGCCACCAGAGGCGCGGATGATCAATGTGAAGCGCAGGCGTGTTCTTAGCGTCAAAAACGATGGTTTGCGTGCTGTGCGGAGCCAGTGAGACTTGCCGCTCGAACGTAATGTTCTCAATCGTTCCCTGAACGACGCCGGTCTGCGGCGCATCCGTCACATTCTCAACCGTGGTTTGCACCGTCACGTCGCTCGAGTCGGTGCGCGGCAAAGGCAAATCCGTCGTTACCAGCGGGTCTTTGAGTGTGACCGGTCCTGTGGCCGACAGAAATACCTTTTGCCAGATGCCCGTGTCGCGATCGCGCACCGCGTTCAGCCAGTCCCATCCGATTGTGGAGAGGAATGTCGGTCCGTCGATTGCCGAGATGCCGCCGTTCTTGCCCACGCCATCGCGCAGCGTGTGTTCATGCGGAACGCCGGGATGCGGTTGCGGCGCGACCAGCACTGCAACCACCGCCAGCTTACCCGGCTTCACCTGCGTAGTGATGTCGAAGATGCCGCGGATAAATGCGCCGCGCATGGTGCCGGCTCTTGCGCCATTCACCCACACCTCTGCCGAGTAGTTGATGCCGTCGAAGTTCAGCCACACATGATGGTTCTTGTAGGCGCCCGGCACACGGATCACCGTCCGGTACCAATACGAGGTGTGGCACAAGCTCTCGGGAATGATCTCGGGCCGTTCGTTCTCGCCGTAAAGCGGCTCGGGATAAACATGATCGTTCACCAGCGAGGTAAGCACGGTGCCCGGCACCGTGGCCGTGTACCAGCCGTGCGTGTCGAAGCCCGCGCTTGCCACCTCCGCGCCCGGCTGTGGCGCTTTGGCAATATCCTGCAACTGCCAGCCGCTCGCGAGCATGACAGGTTGCGGTGCGCTCGCGGCCGCCGCGGGCAACGGCGCAACAGCGAGAGGAATCGAAATCAAAGCGAGAACAAAAATATGGGATTGGCAACGGAAGTTCAACGGAGTGCTCCCTCGGTTTCGGAGTCGCAAAACGATGCGCGGAAAACGCGTCTTCCAGTGTCTCAGATCGGGCGTGATTCTGCAGCAGCGGAATCCGCCGGGCATAATGAGTACATGCAATTTCAGCGTTCCGCGGGAGTTCTGCTGCACATCAGTTCGCTGCCCTCGCACGGCGGCATTGGCGATCTGGGTCCGGCCGCGCACCGGTTTCTTGGCTTTCTCGAGCAGGCCAAACAGCACATCTGGCAGGTGCTTCCGCTGTGCCCGACGGGATACGGCAATTCACCCTACGCAGCCACCTCGGCCTTTGCCGGCAATCCCGCGCTCATCAGCCAGGAGATGCTGCGCGACTGGGGCTGGATCGGCGGCGACGGTCTCTCCGTGTCGCCCGCGCATTCCGGGCCAATCGGTTTTGACGCCCCCGTGGACTTTGGCGCCGTGGAAAAGCAAAAATTTCCGCTGCTCTTTGAAGCCGCGGGCAATTTTCTCGATCGTGCGCTCGACCAGCCCGAGCTTGCTGCCCAGTGGGTCGAATTTGAAACCTTCGCTCGTGAGCAGGCTGCGTGGCTCGACGATTACGCGCTCTACGCCGTGTTGCGCCGGGTCTTCAATACGGGCGCGTGGACGGAATGGCCCGAGCCGTTGCGCCGCCGCGATCCGCAAGCGCTCGCCGACGCCGTTGCCCACCACGCGCGAGAGCGCATGATCGAGAAGGTGCTGCAATTCGCATTTTCCCGGCAGTGGAACCTGCTCCGGGAAGCTGCTGCACGCAGTGCGATTCGCATCGTCGGGGACCTGGCCATCTTCGTCAACATGGACTCGGCCGACGTCTGGGTTCACCCCGACCTCTTCGAGCTCGACGAAGAGCGCAAGCCCATCCATGTGGCCGGCGTGCCACCCGATTATTTTTCCGAGACCGGTCAGCGCTGGGGCAATCCGCTGTATCGCTGGGACGCGCTCGCCCAAAGCGGTTTTGCGTGGTGGATCGAGCGCATGCGCCGCTCCAGAGAGCTCTACGACATCATTCGTCTCGACCACTTCCGCGGCTTCGAGGCTTACTGGTCGATTCCCGCCAGCGAAAAAACCGCCGTCATCGGCGAGTGGGTCAAGGCGCCTGGGCTCGAGCTCTTCCACGCCCTCGAATCGGCTTTAGGGCCACTGCCGATGGTTGCCGAAGACCTGGGCGTTATCACGCCGGAAGTCAACGCCATGCGCTACGAACTCGGACTGCCCGGCATGAAAGTGCTGCAGTTCGGCTTCGATTCCAGAGGCGCGCACGCGCATCTGCCGCAAAGTTACGTGCCCTCGACAGTCGTCTACACCGGCACGCACGACAACAACACGACCCAGGGCTGGTGGGACGCGGCAACTGAGACGGAACAGTCTGCAGTGGAAGCGCTGGTAGGCCCGGTCAGCAGCCGGCCCGTGTGGCCGCTGATCCGCGCCGCGCAGGCGAGCGTTGCCCAGATGGCCATCGCGCCCGCACAGGATTTGCTTGAACTCGGAGCTGAGGCGCGCATGAACATGCCGTCGGTGGCAGAAGGGAACTGGAGCTGGCGCGCACCGGAGAACTGTTGGACAGCAGAGTTGGCGGAGAGACTCGCGGCGCTCGCGGAAGTCACAGACCGCGACAACGACCCGCTGGAAGAGCAGGGAACAGCCAATAGCCAATAGAAGCCGAAAAAAGCCGCAGCAAGGTTTCCTACTCCCTATTGGCTACTCCCTATTCCCTGTACTCCCCGTACTTAAAACGGTATGTCGTCGTCGGAAATCTCGGCCGACTGCGAATATTCGTCGTTCGCGGCCGGTTGGCGCTGGTCCATATTCGAGGAGGCGCTATTCGCGGACGCGCCCGACCCGCGGCTGGCTCCACCGCCATCTTCGCGGCCTGAAAGCAGCGAGAGATCGTTCACGATAATCTCCGTGCGGTACTTTTTGGCCCCCGTCTCCTTGTCGTCCCAGCTGCGAGTCTGGATCTTACCCTCGATATAGAGTTTGGACCCTTTCTTCACGTAATCGCGGACAATCTCGGCCGTGCGCTTGAACGCCACAAGGCTGTGCCATTCCGTGCGGTCCTGCCAGTTGCCCTGCGCGTCCTGGAAGCGGTCGCTCGTGGCCAGCGTAAAATTGGCCACCATGGTCCCGCCGCCCGTGGAACGAATCTCGGGGTCCTTGCCCACATTTCCAAGAAGAATCACTTTATTGACGCTTTTTGCCATGTTCGTGCCTCTCTGTTCACTGCCGGTTTTCGTAAGTTGCACAGAAGTCTGTGCCAACTGGCCGGGAACAGTTCTCCCTTCGCCTCGGTTTCTGGTCCAAAGTATATGCTAGCGGCCGGAAACGCAGCAAAGATCACCCCCAGAGCGCAGGCTCCAGGTTCGTATGCGCATAAAATCGCCGGAGCCGCGGGGGAAGCGGCTCCGGCGCAGTCGGACCAGTCCAGCTTATTGCCAGGCGGCCACAGTGGTG
>JBAWFY010000394.1:0-4998 GCA_049592335.1 Occallatibacter sp. | reverse complement strand
GATGCAGGTCGAGGACGGGCTCAACGCCGTCGTGCCGAAAGCTGCCCGCGATGTGCACGGCTACTCCGCCCGTGGAGATAGCGATGTCGTTTACCTGCCCCGTGCGAGATGAGAGATTGTCCGAAATGTTGAAAGTGAGATCGACCGGCTTGGGAGTGGGTGTCCCGTTGCGGGCGAGCTTAAGTTGCGACGCCGAGGCGCTCCCGTTCGCAGCCAGGTTGCCGCTGTTCGATGCCACGTGGGCATTGAAGTCCGCGACCATTGAAATGCCGTCGCTGGGCTGGATGGCGCCGGCCGCCACCGGATTGAAGTGCTTGATCTCAAGCGTCGCGTCGAACGGCGTGAGCGACGTGTCGTTCTGCGCAACCGGCCCCGCCGTTCCCTTCAGGCTCAGCGAGCCGCCGCCCGCAACCTTGAGCGACAGCTCAATGGGAAAGGACTGCGTGAACGACACCTGCTTTGCTGACAGGTCCACGTCGGTGCACTCGAGCGGATTTCCCGCCGCCGGCAGCGAAGAAAGCACGGCGCTGCCGTTCGCGATCTTCAGCTTGTCCACGGTGAAAGCCGGCGGCGGGCCGCCGGGCTGCGATCGAGGTTGAGACGCTGCCCCGCCCAGCGAGGAAAAATTCCACGTGCCGTCGGCGGAGTGGATCAGGCTGATCGCCGGCGAGTCGATCGTAAGGTTCGTAATCTGGACCGAACGATGAAAAATCAACGGCCCGAGTTCGACGCCGATATGAAACTTCTTGGCCTCGAGAAAAGGGGAAGTCGAGAATTTAGGATCGTCGGCGATGGAAATATCGTCGGCCACCAGGCTGCCCGTGAGCAGCGAAAGCCCGATGTGCCCGAGCGTCACCTGGCGGCCGAGGGCGCTCGAGAGATCGGCCTGAATCCTGGGGCGAAATGTATCTGCGTTGATGAAGAACGGAGCCACGATGAGGATCACGATGATCGCAGCCACGGCTGCAATGGCGATCTTGATCCACCGCTTTTTGAGAAGACCTTCTATCGAGGATTTCTCGATGGGAAGTTTCATGGAGTTCCCCCCCGTGCGCACCTTTGCATTTCTTGGCGAGCCGCCAAAGCCCTGCCGGTTTGCGAGGCCAGTCCTAGTCCGCGGCCGTTGCGGCTTTTTGTATGGAGACGGGCCGCCGTCCGGCACGCGGTGCGGGAATCACTTCCAGACCCGCTTTTCCCTCCGCCAGGTGGATCAGGAAATCCTGCGCTGAAAACAGCGGCGCGTCCTTCACAGCCTTGTTGGCGCGCAGATAGCCGCCGTCGGATTGTTGGATGCGCGCCTTGAGCGTGTCGGCAAGATAGGCAGGCAGAATTTCATTGCGGATGCGCGCGATCATCGCCGGGTCGCGCACCGGGAAGACGACCTCGCAGCGCTCGAACAGGTTGCGCGGCATCCAGTCTGCCGAGCCTAGGTAGATTTCGTCGTTGCCGCCGTTGGCGAAATGAAAGATGCGCGAATGTTCGAGGAAGCGCCCGACGATGGAGCGCACGCGGATGCGCTCGGAGAGGCCCTTCACGCCGGGCCGCAAAATCGACAGCCCGCGCACGATCAGATCGATCTCCACCCCCGCCTGCGACGCCTGATAGAGCGCCTTGATGATCGAGGGCTCGAGCAGGGAATTCATCTTGGCCACAATGTGCGCCGGCTGCCCCGCCTGCGCATGTTCCTGCTCGCGGCGGATCAGACGCAGAAAACTCTCTGCCATGGTCAGCGGGGCTACCATCAGCGGCGAGTAATCGTCCAGTTCGGCGTGCGCGGTCAGGTAGTTGAACACCATGTGTACGCGCTCGGCAATCTGCGGATCGCTCGTAAGCAGGCTCAGGTCGGTATAAAAGCGCGCGGTTTCGGGATTGTAGTTGCCCGTGCCCAGATGGCAGTAGCGGCGCGTCACGCCGTCTTCGTCGTGGCGCACCAGCATGGCCAGCTTGCAGTGCGTCTTCAGGCCCACCACGCCGTGGAACACCTGCACGCCGGCGTCCTCCATGCTGCGCGCCCAGCGAATATTCGATGCCTCGTCGAAGCGAGCCATCAGCTCCACAACCACCGTAGCCTCTTTCGTCGCGCCGGCTTCGGTCAAGGCCTGGAACATCGGCGAATCGTGGCTGGTGCGGTAAAGCGTCTGCTTCATCGTCATCACGGCGGGATCCTGCGCGCCCAGTTGCACAAACTCCACCACCGGATCGTAAGAATCGTAGGGATGGTGCAGCAGAATGTCGCGCTGGCGCAGTTCGTCGAAAATGCCCGTCGATTTTCGCGTCAGCACTAGCGGCTTAGGCACGAAGGGTTGGAATTTCAGGTCCGGCCGCTGCACGTCTCCATAGAGAAACATCAGCCGCGACAGGTTCACCGGTCCTTCGCCGCGAAAAACCTGGCTCTCATCGAGCTCGAAATTCACCCGCAGCCGTTCCACGATCTCCGGATGGGCGCTGCTTTCAATCTCCAGGCGCACTGCGTCGCCCTTGCGCCGGTTGTGCAATTCCACGCGAATGGTTTCGAGCAGCGACCGCGCCTCTTCTTCCTCAAAGTAGAGATTTGAATTGCGCGTCACGCGAAACGACGCCGAGGCCAGCACCGAATACCCGCGGTACATGCCCCCCAGGTGCTGCTCGATCAGGTCTTGAAGCAGCAGATAATCGTGGCGTCCGTGGCTCGCAGGCAGGCGCACGAACCGCGGCAACGCGCGCGGCACCGTCACCACCCCCAGCACCTGCGGCCCGGAGCTGCGCCGCTTCGGCCTCAGCAGCAAAGCCAGGCACAGCGCCTTGTTGATCACCCGCGGAAATGGATGGGTGGGATCGATTGAGATCGGTGTCAGCAGTGGATCGACCTCGCGCTGGAAGTAACCGCGGGCAGATTCCGCGGCCTCTTCGCTCAGCTCGTTCCACGTCAGTAGCCGGATGCCCTGCTTGCGCAACTCGGGTAGCAGTTGTTGGTTCCAGCACACGTATTGCGCTTCCACAAACTTGTGAATCTCGGCCGTAAGCGCCGTGAGCGATTCGTCGGGTCGCAGCCCATCGTAGCCAGGCTCGCGATAGCCGTCCTCGATGCGCTGCATCAGCCCGGCTTGGCGAATTTCAACATATTCGTCCAGGTTGGATCCGGTAATGGCCAGGAACTTCACGCGCTCAAGCAGCGGATTGGTCGAGTCTTCGGCCTCTTCGAGCACACGCCGGTTGAACTGCATCCAGGAGTAGTCCCGGCCATTGAAGAGTTCGGTCGTCTTTTGCTTTCTTGCCATACGCCCGTATCGGAGCCGTGTCCGCAGTCTACCGCGCACCCGCCACTTTTGGCACATTGGCTGGGGACCGGAAAAGGGAAGCCACCCTCCATACTGACAGGCGAGTCCCGGCGACAACGTGAAGAGGCGATGAAAACGCCGCCGGGTCACTCTTGGAATAGCCGGTTCGACGGAGCTGGTTGCGGCCCGCATTTGGCCGCCGTCCGTTCGCATCGCGCCACAAACCCAGCCAAGACCCATCCGGTAAACTAGATTCAAGAACCGTGCCGCGACTGTGATGCATCCATTAGTGGGTAGCGCCAATTTTGGGCGGCCGTAACTGCTGTTTCCAAAGGACCTGGTGTGAACCGGCCCCGTAACGTTCCAACTCGGTAAGGTTCAAATTGCCAAAGCATTCCATGCAGAGCAGAATTCATATCTGGGCCGCCGGCCTTTTGTTCAGCGCCATGCTTGCCGCCCATGCGGGAGCGCAATCGGCGGCCATTCCGCCTGCGCCGACGCCAGCCCAGCCCTCCGCCGCCAACTTTCAGGGGAGCGTTCCGAGCGGCACTGCAACCGCACAAACCATCGACCTCTCGCTCGACGCCGCCATCGCGCGCGGACTGGATGCGAATCTGGGCATGATTTTGAGCGCAACGCAAACCGCGGGCGCACGCGCCCAGCGCTTAAGCCAGTTGCAGTCGCTGCTTCCCTCTATCGATTTCAACGCTAAGGAGGCCGCGCTGCAAGTCGATCTTCCCGCCGAGGGCTTGCGCATTCCCGGTTTTCCTAAGATCATCGGGCCCTTCGGATACACCGATGTGCGCGCGTCCATGAACTGGTCGCTGCTCGATGTCTCTTCGTTGCGCAACTATCTTGCCGCGCGCCACAACTTTGCCGCCGCGCAATTGTCAGCCCAGGACGCGCGCGACTTCGTCGTGCTCACCGTGGGCAACGCCTATCTATTGGTATTGGCCGACGAAACCGCCGTCTCGACCGCACAGGCGCAGGTGGACACGGCGAAGGTCTCGCTCGATCAGGCTGTCGACAATCATCAGGCCGGCACCGCTCCGCTGCTCGACGAGCTGCGCGCCCGCGTCGATTACCAGACGCTTGAGCAGCAATTAATCGCTGCCCAGAACGCTCTCGAGAAAGACAAGCTCGCCCTCGCGCGCGCTATCGGACTTCCGCTCGATCAGAAGTACAACCTCACCGACAAAGCGCCCTACGCGCCCTTCGACGGGCTCGATGCGGATGCTCTCATCAAACAGGCGAAGGCAAATCGCAAGGACCTCGCCGCCATGGTGGAAATGGCGGCGGCCGCGGCCGAGCAGCGCCAGACGGCGACCGCCGCGCGGCTTCCCGCCGTGAATATTAACGCCGACTACGGCGACATCGGCACCACACTTGCTCACTCCCACGGCACCGTGGATGCAAGCGCCGCCATGAGCGTGCCCATCTTTGATGAATTTGCATTGCGCGGCGAGGCCCAGCAGGCGCAGGCACAGCTCGACGTCGCCCAGGCTCAGCTCAGCGACAAGCAGGCGCAAGTGGAGGCCGACGTGCGCGACGCCTTGCTCGATATCGCCTCCGCGCAACAACAGGTTCAAGTGGCTCAATCCAGTATGGAGCTGGCCAGTGAAGCTCTCAAGGAAGCGCAGGAGCGCTACGCCAACGGCGTCAGCGACAACCTCGCCGTCAGCCAGGCCCAGCAGTCCGTGGCCCAGGCCGACGGCCAATATGTGGCCAGCCTTTATCGCTT
>JBAWFY010000393.1:0-7200 GCA_049592335.1 Occallatibacter sp. | reverse complement strand
ATTCCCACGTATCGTTGGATCTCTTCCTGGGAAATCACGCACGCTCATCCCGAGGGATTGCGGCAACGGGCCATTAGTTTTGCCTTGCAAAGCCTCGTCACCATGGGACTCGGCCTCGTGGTATGGGATCGCTCCGAATTCCTTCTGCTCAAGTGGCGCTCTGCCGATATTAGCCAGATTGCCTTCTATTCCGTCGCTTTCAGCATGGCCGGACGTCTTCTCGTCAGCTCCACGATCTTCGGGTCCGCGGCCGGTGCCACCATCTTCGCTCAATACGGAAGAGACGAGTCGAAGCTTCCTAATCTGGTCTCGTCCGCTTATCGCTATCTCGCCATGAGCTCGATCCCCATTCACACCATCTTTACCGCGCTCGCCGTTCCCGTCCTCCTGTTGCTTTACGGTGGGCAATATGCGGGAGCCGAAGCGGTCGTCCTGATCGCGCCTCTGCTTTGCATGTCGAAGGCCTTCTTCAGCCCGGTGCAAAACCTGTTACAGAGCTTTGAGAAGCAGCGATGGATTATCGCCGTCACGGTGTTTGCCGGCGTCATCGACATGAGTCTGGCATGGATACTCATTCCCGCGCACGGCGCGGTCGGCGCCTGCATTGCCAATGGCGTCGCCCAATTTGTCGCTATATTGTTGCTGTGGAGCATTGCTATCCGCACGTTCAAGGTCAAGCTCCCCTGGCTGCTGACCGGAAAGGTCGCCGTGGCAAGCGTCGCCGCTGCTCTGGCCGGCCATTTCTGCGCGCGACGCCTGCTCCCGGCTGCCCGGCCCACAGCGCACGTTGCTCACTCGTTGCAGTATTGGGTCATCAACGCTTCGGCAGTTTTAGTCTGCGGCGTCGTTTCGCTTACGGTTCTCCTCATCCTCTTCTACTTATTCCGGATTCTGCAGGAGGAGGACCGCAACCGCCTCAACCAGATCGCTTCCATGCTGCCCGGTCGATTCTCCACCCTCGCAAAGACTGTTGTGTCGGGGCTGATCCGCACCAAACGAATTCCTGTGACGGCGACGAACGCTGCATTGTTTTAGCGGGCAAGGGGAAGTCTTATGCAGTTTCAAGAGTTCATCCTTAAAGTGAAGCGTGCCGAATCGCCGTTCTATGCCCGGCTCAAATGGCTCGCAAAACAGGCCTTGACATTCAGGCTGCCTGTTCCGCGCGCGCTGGGCCGAGTCTTCGTGTTCATCAACCGCCTACGATGGATTCGTCACGAGATCGACGAAAGAATTGCGGTCGCGCTTTACCGGTACCCCGTGCTTCGCTCCCGCTGTGCGCATGTCGGAGAAAGGCTGCAAATGGAAATGGTTCCGATTTTTAGCGGTCCCGTCAAAGTGTATCTGGGCGACGACGTGCGGCTGTCCGGGCGGCCTGTATTCTCCGGAGGCCGCATCTTCCCCGATCCGGAAATCAGGATCGGGAATCGCACTTTTATTGGTCATGGTTGTCAGTTCTCGGCCGCGAAATCGATCGTGATCGGCGACGATGTGTTGATTGCCGGCGGCTGTTGGATCCTCGATTATTCCGCGCATCCTCTGAACCCCGAACAGCGCATCGCCGGCCTGCAGGTCGATCCCGGCGACGTGCGTCCCGTCTGCATTGGGGACAAGGTATGGCTGGGCAAGGATACGATTGTGCTCCCGGGCGTCACGATCGGCGAAGGCGCGGTCATCGGCGCAGGCGCCGTGGTCACAAAGGACGTGCCTCGCGGAGGCATCTGCGTCGGCAATCCGGGAAGAGTGCTTCCCCGAACCGTCTACGAAGCGAGCACAAGAGACAGGGAACGGGATTGATCGTAGGGATTGACCGTAACGCCGATCCTTGTAGCGCATGAAAGGCGAAAAGCTCTCACCCCGTCCCGTGGTTCGACTCGACGGTAGAAGGGAGCAATTTGAAGAGGAGATGGAGTGGGCACGAGTCGGCCTGAAGTCACAATCAGCGTCGTCATTCCGGCATATAACGCTGCGCATTTCCTGCCCAGAAGCTTGGCCTCCGTCTTCGCCCAAACCCTGCCTCCCACAGAAGTGATCGTCGTTGACGACGGTTCGTCGGACAATTCCGCTCAAGTGGCCGAACAACTCGGCGCCAAAGTGATTCGGCGTCCCAATGGCGGCCAGGCCTCGGCCAGGAATGCCGGCATCGAGGCCGCGCGCGGTGAGTGGATTGCGCTGCTCGATGCCGACGACTGGTGGGAACCGAAAAAGCTGGCGCGTCAGACTGCAGCCATTCGCCCCGGCGCCGTGCTTGTTTACACCGGAGCCAAACAATTTGACGACAGCGGCGTTCGCGCGGTGCATCGAGCCATCGACCCGTCCGTTGCCAAGAAGATGCTGCGCTATTCGAACCCGATTACGGCTTCGTCGGTTCTCGTTCGCCGCCAGGCCGTGCTGGATCTTGGAGGCTTTAACGTAGCTGCGCCTCCCTGTGAAGACTGGGAGCTCTGGGCGCGGCTCCTGCCCATCGGCCAGTTCGTCGCGGTGGAAGATCCCTTGACGCAATACTGGCTCTCTCCGCAAAGTTCAAGCGCCTCGCCGGAACGAATGCTGGCGGCGACCAGCCGTATCATGGAAGAAACACTCCTCAACGGTCTCAAGGGAATCCCGCGCTTCGCCTGGCGGCGTCGCATTTGGGCAGCACAGCTTTTGAGCGCCGCGCTCATTGCCAGGGACAACCGTTTGAAGGGCGAGTTTGGTTACGCGGTACGATCCCTGCTGGCGTGGCCATCTCCTTTTTTTCGGCGGCAGCGCTTTGCGGTCTTTGCGGTCAGCTTGAGGAATGTCATTGCCGGATGCTTCAAAGGCGCTAGCCAAAGCGCCAGCTTGACGAAGAAATCCGGCGTCAACGGCAATGCGCAGGACGAGGATAGGAGTTGATTCGCAGCCGCGGTTGGAGTCTCAATCTTTTGTCCTTGTTGTGAGCGGTAGAAACGCATTCCTGCGAGAGAATGCAGCGATAGGCCTGGAGTCAAATGTCAAAACGGTATCTGTTTGGCGCATATCGGAGAGTCGTTCCAGGTTCCCTGAGAAGCCGGATGTTCGACACCAGGCAACGATTGAAACGATTCGTTGCGCGCATGAAGATGGATCCGATTCCCGTCGAGGCCTGCCTTCTGGGTGACGAAAATGGCACATCGGCGGCGACATTCGCCCGTATGAGCGGCGATCTTCTGCGCGCATCTCGTCCTATCTCCGAATGGCCGCATGTCAAGCTTCTGCGTCAATTCGAGAGGCTGGGGAGCGGTATTTGGGATCAGGGCGTCTTCGAGGAAACTCCGTACTTCCGTAATGCCGCTTTCAACATTGAGATATTCGGACACTATTTCGACGCCGTGACTCCCGATGAGGTTCGCGGGGGAGCGCGTCGTTTCATCCGCGCCTGCTTCGGTGAAGATCGTTTCCCGGGTCCAGCGCAGCCTCCGGACTGGGAAAGAGATCCGGACGAACACGTGACCGCCCGGCGGGTGAAGTACTCTTCCTGCTTTCAGGTGCGCGATGGCCATCACAGGCTCGCTGCAGCCTACGTAAAGGGACAGAAGACGGTTCAAGGATTCATTCTGGAGCCTGCGGTGACCACTCCGCTTCAGGATCTCCTGCTCGATGTCTTATGGCTGAAAGGACGGCGCGAGTTGTACCAGCCCATTGACTCGCCGGAAGTAGCCGATTGGGCGCTGGTACGCCACTGTACAGACAGGGCTGCCAAGATGCTCGATTTCCTCCGCGCGCAGAACTCGATGCCGCCTGCTTCCCGAAGCTACCTCGATGTAGCCTGCAGCTACGGCTGGTTTGTCAAGGAAATGTCGAAATCCGGGTTTGCCGCGCAAGGGGTCGAGAGCGATCCCACCGCTATCCTGGTCGGGCAGCTCATGTATGGCCTCAGAACAGACCAGATCCACCGTTCCGATGCGGTTTCTTTTCTCAAATCGAATCGCACAAGATTCGATGTTGTATCTTGTTTCAGTCTGGCTCATCATTTCTTATTGCATCGCCACAACAGCACCATTGAAGATCTGCTTCACTTGCTGGATGCGGCGACTGGCAGCATCCTGTTCTTCGACATGGGCGAGGCTCATGAGCATGAGTTCTGGGGAAACCGGCTTGAGGGCTGGAACGCGGATCACATTCACAACTGGCTTAAAGAGAACACCACCTTCAAGGAAATCAGGCGTCTGGGAAAGGACAAAGACGCTGTTCCGCCATTCCAAAGCTGCTATAGCCGCACGCTATTCGCCTGTACACGTTAATTCATTTCGACTGAGAGGAATCTTCCCTTTGTAGCCAGCATCGTTATGCGTGGCTGCGGTGCGCGACGGCTCCATTGGTTCGCCGTTAACATGTTGGTAGCGGCATCAACTCAAATGAAGATCAGCGTTATCATCCCCGCATACAACGCGGAGCCGTATCTGGCCGAGGCCATCGCCAGCTGCCTCGAACAGACCGAGCCAGCCGATGAGATTGTCGTAGCCGACGATGGCTCGACCGATCGCACCGCCGAGATTGCAAAACAGTTTTCAAGTCAGGTCAAGCTCGTCCGGCTCGAAAAAAACTGCGGACTTCCCAGCGCGCGGAATCGCGCAATAGAAGCATCGACCGGAGACTGGCTTGCCTTTCTCGATGCCGACGATTGGTTCCTTCCCCGGAAGCTCGAACTGCAACGGCGCTCGATTCAGGAGAATCCGAACGCGGTGCTGGTCTATTCCGGTTTCCGTCTCAGATTTCCCGACGGCTCGGAACGCGACGGGGAATTCGTTCCGCCTGGCGAATTGCATTGGAGGCTTCGCTACCATTGCCCGTTTCAACCTTGCTCTGTCATGCTGCGCCGCGATGCATTCAATGTGCTTGGAGGATTCGATCCTGACCGGCGCAGGTGCGAGGATTGGGATCTTTGGCTTCGCCTTGCCAGCCGCTTTTCGGCCGATGCCTTCGCGGCCGTTCCCGAACCGCTGGTTGCATACCGCCAAACTCCGGGCAGCCTCAGCTCGAACGCCATGCGCATGTACGAAGCGAAAGCGGTCATCATCGAGAGCCGGAGCCTTTATCGCACTTCGGGCCTGAACAGATTCCTGTTGCGCCGCCGGCTTCATGCCTTTAATCGTTACGACGCTGCAGTCGCGCTTCGCGAACAAGGGTCCGCGGAATACCTGAACTTCGTCCTTAGCAGCCTGCTCCTTTGGCCCTTTCCGGACAGGATGCTGCCGCTCGCGAGATACAAAACCGCGGCCGTCATGTTCCTGCAGTCTTGCCGCTTGTGGCCCAATCCGTTCCTGCCGAAAAAAACCTCCCTGAAGGACGCTGCGCGAGGGAACAGGATGGATTCGGGATCATGAAACTCCCACGCCACGCCGAAATCTGGCTTGCGCCCTACGTGAAAGATCGCGTGCGCAAAGTGGCCAGCCGCCTGACGCCGAAGCGCGCCTGGGTCGCTTTATGCGACCACTACGAGCCGCTGGGCAGAAGCCCCTCCCTCGATCGCGCGCTCGAAAAAGTAGCCGCGTGGCGCGACAAATGGCCGCGCATTGCCGGCGATGCTCCGCGCGATTCCGCCGGGCAGCGCCCGCAATACAGCTTCTTCTATCCGCAGGAGGAGTATCGCAGCGAACTTCTGGCAGGCATCGCGGAGATCGTTCGCCTCGGCGTCGCGGACGTTGAAGTCCACCTACACCACGACAACGAACGGGCGGACACATTCACCCGGAAGGTCAGCGAGTTCTGCCGCCGTCTTACGGACGATCACGGATTATTGCGCCGCCAGAATGGACGCACAGTCTTCGGCTTCATCCACGGCAATTGGGCGCTCGACAACTCGCGCCCCGACGGCAAGTGGTGCGGCCTCAACGGTGAAATTGCACTGCTGCGCGACCTGGGCTGCTATGCCGACTTCACAATGCCATCTGCGCCGTCGCCCACTCAGGGACGCGTGGTAAATCAGGTCTATTGGTGCACAAGCAACGCCGGCGGGCGTTCCTTCGACCGCGGAATCGAAGCTGCGGTGAGCGGCGGACGGCGCGGCGACCTGCTGATGATCACCGGACCGTTTGGGCTCCGTTTTGGCAACCGGCTGATGCCGCGTCTCGAGACCGGCGAGATTGCCGCCTACGATCTGGCCACGCCCGAACGCGTGCGCCGCTGGTTCGATCTCGCGCCCATGGTCGGCAGCGATCTC
This sequence comes from Occallatibacter sp., assembly GCA_049592335.1. Taxonomy (GTDB): domain Bacteria; phylum Acidobacteriota; class Terriglobia; order Terriglobales; family Acidobacteriaceae; genus Telmatobacter. The sequence goes on along the minus strand of JBAWFY010000393.1, from coordinate 1,040 downwards.
TTCTTCAAGCTCTATACGCATGGCGCCGACGACAGAAACATCGATGCGCTGCTCGAAGGTGGGTTGGCGAACCTGTATCGACTGGTGGCCGAAGAGGCGGCGCGTAGGAAGATAGAGATTCACTGGGCGACGGCATGGCAGATGTACCAAGCCGTTGACGCTTTGATACGGCCCTCCGCGCCTGGGACCGCATGAGCGGATGAATCTCTCTCGACGCGGCCCGAATCGAGAAATAAAAGTTCAGCAGCGCACAATCTTCGGCGAGTTGATGCCACGCGTCGCGTTACGCGTATCGATCACCAGCTGCGACTGGTCGACAATCTTCGCGTAGTCGTAGCTCGAGTGGTCGGTGACGATCAGCACAGCGTCGTACTGTTCGAGACGATCGAGCGGCGCGCAGGTCATGTTCAGGTCGTACTTGCGGCCGTGGCCGACAGTCGGGAAGTAGGGATCGTTGTAGGCGACATCCGCGCCACTCTTGCGCAGGAGTTCGATGATCGTCAGCGCCGGCGACTCGCGCAGATCGTCGATATCGCGCTTGTACGCGACTCCCAGAATCAGGATCTTCGATCCCTTGAAGTTCTTGCTGCGCTCGTTCAGCGCTCCAGCTAACTGCTCGAGCACAAAATACGGCATGGCCATGTTCACTTCGCCGGCCAGTTCGATGAAACGCGTGCGAAAGTCGAATTCGCGAGCCTTCCACGAGAGATAAAACGGATCGATGGGAATGCAGTGTCCGCCAAGTCCGGGCCCCGGATAAAACGCCTGAAACCCGAATGGCTTGGTCTTGGCGGCGTCGATCACCTCATGAATGTCGATGCCCATGCGAATGCACAGCTGCTTGAGCTCGTTCACCAGCGCGATGTTCACGCAGCGATAAATATTCTCGAGAAGTTTCGTCATCTCCGCGACGGAAGGGCTGCTGACTGGTACCACGCGGTGGAAGATCGTCCCGTACATGGCCGCGGCCAGTTCCGCGCCCGCCGCGCTGCAGCCGCCTACCACCTTGGGAATATCGCGGCGGTCGACCGAGTCGTTGC
>JBAWFY010000392.1:0-2814 GCA_049592335.1 Occallatibacter sp. | reverse complement strand
TCCGCAACCTGATCGTGACCGACGGGCGTTTCTTCGATCAAACCGACGACGCCATGCACATCAAGTGCGCTGTGGTCACCACCCTCTTTGCGCGCGAGCGTTATGGCAGCGCGGACGCGGCCATCGGCCGCACCTTCCAGATTCTTGGCATTCCTTTCACCATCGTCGGCGTCTTCAAGGAGAGCGTCGACGACTTCGGCATGTCGGAGATCACCGATGAAACCATCCTGGTGCCTTATACGGTGGCGCGCTACTTTACCGGAACCGATCGCGTGAACCAGATCTACTTTTCCATGCAGAGCATGGACGAGGTGAACGACGCCGCAAAAGAGATTATTCGCGTGATCAGCCAGCGCCACCGCAAGAATTCGGTTTACAAGCCGTATATGCTCACTGACCTGCTGGTGACGGCGGCCAAGATTATGAATGCGTTGACGGTAATGCTGGTGCTGGTGGCTTCGGTAACGCTGGCCGTGGGCGGCGTGGGCATTATGAACATCATGCTGGCCACCGTGCGCTCGCGCATCCGCGAAATCGGCATCCGCAAGGCGATGGGGGCCACGTATCGCGAAATCAAACTGCAATTCCTCACTGAAGCTGTGCTCATATCGCTCACCGGGGGAATCGTCGGCAGCATTGTCGGCCTCGCCATACCGCTTTCCATCCGCTTCTTCACGGACTACCAATTTCCCATTTCGTGGCTTTCCGTGCTGATTGCGCTGGCGGCGGCAACCATTGTGGGCGTGGTTTTCGGCACCGTTCCCGCCACGCGCGCGGCGCAAATGGATCCCGTGGATGCCCTCAAATATGAATAGCCCCGAGGCCGGCCCAAAGGACGCGGGCGGCGACGAACCCTCGCGAGGCCCGAACCTCGTGCTTCTCTATAGCCTGATTGCGCTGGCGCTGGCCGTGGCCATTGGCCTGGCCGTGTTGATTGTGCTGCCCTTTTACCGCCGCAACTAATCGAGCGTCGCGCCCCGGCCGTCTCTTTCAGGAAGAGGAGCAACCGTACGTCCCTCGCCGCGCATCTATCGTCAGGATGCTCAGGGTCTGCTGGCATCGCCGGGTGAAACAACAATAAGAAGGAGGCGCATGATGAGACGCAGAGGATCGGCTGGGAATTCGTGGTTCGGGCGCTTCGCTCCAATCCTGTTGGCAGCAGCTTTGGCTGCGCCGGCGCTGTCTGCCGGCTGCGCTGCCCGCGTGGACGTGTACGACCCCTACTACCACGACCATCACGTGTGGGCCGCTGAAGAGCCCTACTACACGCAATGGGAACACGACACGCACCGCAGCCACATGGACTTCAACAAGCGCAGCAAAGCGGATCAGAAAGCATACTGGGATTATCGGCACGGCCAGCACTGAACCGGTGTCAGGTGTCGGATTTCAGCGGCTAGACGCTGCTACATTTCCCGCGCTGCCTCGGTCTCAGCCCGCTCCACGATGAGCGCGGGAATGCCGTCCACGATGGGGTATCTGCGTCCACAAGCGCCGCAAACCAGGCGCGACTCTTCCGCATGCAGATCTTCGTGGCAAGCCGGGCACGCGAGCTGAGCGAGCGCATTTGCGTCAAATCCGGATTGCGCCATGGGTAGAGCAGCCATGTTCACCACGAATGGCTTTGATCTCTGATCTCTGACCACTGATCACTGTATCGTTGCGTCGGGGCCTTTGCCATGATCGAGGCGGGTCCCGGGCCGGCCGGCAAATGCCTGCGCCATGCGCTCGTTGGCGCCGGAGCGCGAGAACTCGTAGGCTACGCGAATGCCGTTGAAGATGGCGCGTTCGTTCGAGGAGCCGTGGCCGATGATGCAGACGCCGCGCACGCCGAGCAGCGGCGCGCCCCCGTACTCGCGGTAGTCAAGGCGCTGGCGAAAATCGTTAAAGGCGCGGCGAGAGAGCAGCGCGCCAACCTGTGCCGTGACCGTCTTCGTGAGCGACTGGCGCAGCACCTCGCGCACAAAGCGGCCCACGCCTTCGCTGGTCTTGAGCGCCACGTTGCCGACAAAACCGTCGCATACAATCACGTCGGCCATGCCCGAAAAAATATCGCGGCCTTCGACGTTGCCGATGTAGTGAATGGGGAGCGCCTTGAGGAGGGGCTGCGCCTCGCGCACCAGATCGTTGCCCTTGCTTTCTTCTTCGCCGATCGAAAGCAGGCCCACGCGCGGCTTGGCGATTTTGAGAACGCTGCGGGCATATACCTCGCCCATCACGGCAAACTGCTCGAGGTTGTGAGCCTTGCAATCCACATTCGCGCCCACGTCGAGCAGCACGCAGGGATGGCCCGTGGGCGTGGGCATAGGCGTAGCCAGAGCCGGGCGATCGACGCCAGGCAGCGCGCCCAGCACCATCTTGGCCGTGGTCATGGCGGCGCCGGTATTGCCCGCGGTCACAAATCCCGCCGCTTTGCCTTCGCGCACCATCTTGAGGCCAACGCGCATGGAGCTGTCGCGCTTGGTGCGCACCGCGTGGACGGCTTTCTCTTCCATGCCGATGCGCTCGGCGGCGTGGTGTACGACGATGGGTAGTTCTTCGTCTTCAAGAAGCTCGTCGAGCTGATCCCGCAATTCCTGCTCGGGGCCTACCAGATGCACGCGCACCGGCAGCGACCGGCAAGCAAGAATGGCGCCGCGGATCTCCGGCTCGGGAGCCTTATCGGAACCAACCGCGTCGAGGACGATGTCGGTGAGCATGGGTATAGGAAAGCGACCTGACTTTTACTTGGCTTCTTTCACTTCGAGGACGGCGCGGCCCTTATACGTGCCGCACTTGGGGCAGGCGCGATGGGGCAGCTTCTTCTCGTGGCAG
>JBAWFY010000391.1:0-3280 GCA_049592335.1 Occallatibacter sp. | reverse complement strand
TCCTTGAGCAGGCTTTTCAGGATGGAATGGCGCCCGTGGGCGGTATCTATAACCTCCAGTTTACTGGGGTGCTGCCCGCTCTGGACGTAAAGATCACTGCCGATTTGAAGCGGATCTATAACTCGTTCAGCGTGGATCTGACCGCTCAGGCTTACTTTGTCTCCGCCGGCATTGACGCCACATTCGAGAAACTTCGCCAGGATGGCTCCATTCAAATCGAAGTCGTAAATCTGAGCACGGATGCCAGTACTCAGGATCAAGAAAACTGGGCGCTCAATCTGTTCAAAGATCAGATCCTATCGACATGGTTTCAACCCAGTCTGTCTCCCGCTACAGCCGCTGCGGCCGACGCGCAGAACGTGACATTGCCGACTCGCCCGACGACCGGTACTACTACACCATCAACTACCGGGGGAGCAACTCAAACTCAGCCAGCCAACCGAATGGGAAGCGGCGGGACCGCGAGCGGTACCACGAGCGGAACCACGAATACACAGATGGGAGCGTCACACAGCATGGGCTCTGCGGCACCGTCAGCAACCACCGGAACGGGCACGACAGGAACGACGGCCACCGGAACGGGTACGACAGGAACCACGGGCACTGCAGGCGCAGCGGCACCAAGGCCCGCGACAACAACTCCGGCTACCCCGACCGCTGCTGCTTCCGCAACACCCGGAGCGACGCCTCCTGCCGCAGGCAGTGGCGCCGCCGCCGCTAATCCTCTGACCAATGCTCTAAAATCCCTGCCCGGAACCGCATCGGCCGCATCCTCTGCTGCTTCTCCTTTTAGCGTGGCGCTGCGCCTCAAGTTCGTTTCTCAAGACGAACAGAAGACCGTGACCTACGACTACAATCAAATGAGTGCTGTGCAGCGGACTTACTCGCCCCAAGGTTTCTTCGGTTTATTGCTGCAAGGAATCGATCAGAGCAAGCACTTTCTGAAAGTTGATGGTACCGACCCGTTTTTCAATCAATTTGCAATTACCGTGAACCCTCCCCGTGACTTTACGGGTATTGGACTGCTGGTCGCGGACGTTGCAGTTGACTACGGAGATCCAACAAGCACTACGATTCCTGTAAAAACTAACGAGTTTGAATTTACTCCTACGACTGCGACGCCCCAAAACTGGGCTGTGTATGAGGGACTTATTCAACAGACACAGTTCACCTACACGGCTGATTACAAATTCGATCCGGAATCCGGTTGGGTTGGAGAGCAAACAGAGTATACGTTGCCTGCTGTGACCACCGAGAATCGAGTCCTGAATCTCGACCCCTATGATTTTCTCGGGTTTCTTCAGATCTCTGTTTCCGGCGATCGAATCGACCCGACGGTCGTGGACCGGATTGAGGTTCCGCTGCAATACCAGGCCACGAGCGGATGGCAAACTTCAACTACGATCATTGTGCGGCCGGGCTCAGCACCGCAATTGTGGAAGCTTCGCCTGGCTGACAAGACGGTCTGCAGCTACACTTACTCGACGAATTGCTACCTGAAGGACGGCACATTGATCAGCAGTCCTCAGGTCAGTACAACGGCAACTGCAGTCATCGTAAGCGATCCTTTTGTGGGGGCCATCGATCTGACGCTTCAGCCCGCATTTGACGCGACGGCGTATTCGCTCGCAATCGTCGAGCTATCGTATCAGGATGCTACGAACAACTACTCCTTCAAAACTACAGCGCAGATTCCGGCGGGAACGACTGCAGCTCAAAACGTGCACATTCCCATCATCAACCGCACGCTGACGACTTATCAGTATCGACTTACATTCATCACCACTGGAAATCAGCAGCAGCAGGGAAGTTACAACAATGCATCCGATCCTTTGCTGGTTGTCGCTCCGGGGAATTGATGAAGAGCGTTTGCGATTCCGCAGTGGGCGATCCGGCGACTGCTGACCCGGTGTGCGCAGCCATTGCAGCGGGGCGAGCAATCGCACTCGCCAGTGGAAGCCCCGGGGCGGAGCGCAGCGTGCAATCGCTCCGGAAATGCTGCGAAAGGCTCGCACAATCGCAATGGCCCAGGGTGGCGTGGTGCTTCAGTGGGCTGACGGCTGACGGCAGTCCTTTGGAGTTCGCATTTTCGAGCGCCGATCATCTTGTGCGTTTCACGATCGACGTGGCTCCGCCGGAGTGCCAAAACCATACGCGTTTGGCGGCGGCCTACGACCTGGCACTCTCTTTGGGACATGAGATTCCAGAAGATCGGTGTCGCTGGACGCAGATGCAATCAAGTGCAACCTTGTCCTGGGGAGCGCGCCTTGGAGTAAGGGAGTCCAGAGGGGTGGAGAAGGTCAAGTACTATCTCGAAGTCCCGCCAAGAGCGCAGACTCTATTTCGGACGATCCCAGGCGCGCCCCTGAAAGACTCGGTAGTCGTAATGATTGGTTACGATCCCCGGAGCGGCGTAACTGAGTACTATTTTCGCCAGCAGAAACTCTCGAAGTTCCAATTCGACTACCTGCTAAAAGAGTTGGGCGACGATCGAGCGCATGGTGAGATCGAGGATGCGATCGAGCAACTGTGCGGTATGCCGATCGCTTCGGTTCTCGAATGGACCAGTTTCGGGTTTAGTTTGGTTCGACAAGAGCAATCGGCAGTTCCGCGGTTGACGCTTTTTGTGCGCTGCCAGGCGATTGGAGGTGCGGATCGAGCGCGCCAGCGCATGGTCGAGCGGATGCCCGATCGGTTTAGGAAGCGCTCGCTCTATTACCGCCTGGTTGCCGATTTGCCAAAGCGCGAGGTTCCAGATCACGGTGTCCTATCGATTGCCTGTTCGCCATTGGGCGAACCCGAGATGCGCGTTGGACTGAGCAGTGCGGCTCTGTCACGCCTTCTTGGAAGATTGTCTGGCGAGGAGAGATCGTGAGCGAGTTGACTGCGCTCGGCGCCATCACTTCTGAAACTCGGCACGGAGTAGCGCGCGCGGCACGGCGAGCCAGTGAATTCCTGTTAGGCTCCCAGGACCGGGACGGCGCATGGCGGGATTTTCAGCTCAAGCCGGGCCGCGCTGAATCGTGGACCACTGCCTATGCCGGCTCAAGCCTTCTTGCAGCCCGGGTACGATGGCGTGATCCATGCGTCGATGAATCTCTGAACCGCGCCGCTCAATTCCTTTGCGCTTCGCGGCAGCCCGGGGGCTGGTCCTACAATCAGCGATGTGCTCCCGATGCCGACACAACCGCGCAGGTGATTCTGTTTCTCCGGCGGTTAGGCGAGCCAGTGGCGATGAAGGACTATGCTGCGCTGGCGAAGTTTCAAACAGAAGATGGCC
>JBAWFY010000390.1:0-3612 GCA_049592335.1 Occallatibacter sp. | reverse complement strand
ATCGTCTGCTGATGACGGATCGCGAGTGCAAGCTCTCCAGTGAGCGCGACAACTTTATCGCCGTGCTCGATGCCGACGGCCGCCGCTTTGGCCTCGTCGTCGATTCGCTCGCCGATCCCGAAGAGATTGTGGTGAAGCCGCTGAGCGCGGTGCTCAAGGATATCGGCATCTTCTCCGGGGCCACGGTGCTGGGCAACGGCGATCTGGCCTTGATTCTCGATCCCGGCTCCATCGCAGTAAAGAGCGGCGTGACCCTGAGCAGCGAAGAGGAAGAGTCCGCGGAGGCTCAAGAAGACGAGACGGAGGCGGCGGGCAAGCGCTATCTACTGCTGGAAACGGATGGCAGGCAGGCCGCGGTGCCGCTGGCCGATGTACTGCGCATCGAGCAAGTGCCGTTTTCGCGCATCGAGTACGTCGGCTGCCGGCCGGTGCTCAACTTCGAGGGCCAGTTGCTGCCGGTGGAGGATTCGGGCGGCGTTCTGGCCGCGGCCGAGAGCCATCCCGAGAGGCAGATCGTGGTGGTGGTCTGCCGCGACGGCGACCGGCACGTGGGCATTGCGGTTTCGCACATGCTCGACGTCGCCTGCGGCGGCAACCTGGTGGAGGCCGGCACCGGATCGCGCACGGAAGGCGTGACGCTGCTCAAGGATCGCGTGACCGGCATCGTCGATCTAGGCGCCGTGCCGCCGCTGCCCGCGAGCGAAACCGCGCCTGAAACCTGGCAACAACCTGTGGAGGCATCGGCATGAGCACAAAGGGAAGCGCAGCGCATCGCAAGCAGAAAAACGAGGTGCTGGTCGAGGTCTGCTCGGTGCGCGTGGGCAAGACGCTGTTCGGAGTGCCTATCCAGCACATTCTCGAAATTGTCGGCAAGGCGCGTCCCCGGCCGGTTCCGCTGGCGCCCTCCTTCGTGGGCGGACTGGTGCACTATCGCGGCGACGTGCTGACCTCGGTGAGCCTGCGTTCTCTGCTCGATTTGCCGCGGCTCGACGAAGCGCAGGACATTCTGGTGCTCGAGAGCGAAGGGGGCTGTTTCGGGCTGCTGGTGGATTCGGTGGGAGAAGTGCTCACCGTTTCTTCGAACGATTACGAGCCCAACCCGTCGACCCTCGACGAGCGCCGGCGGGGGCTGCTGGCCGGCGCGTACAAGCTCAAGGACGGCCTGCTGGTGATGCTCGATCCCGAGCGCCTCGACCCTGTGCGGCTTGCCCCGACGCGGCCGGGAGCGGGCAAGGCGGCTTAAGACTGGATTTTTTCCAGGAGGACCATCATGCGGGCACTGATCGTCGACGACTCGCGCTTCGTACGAGGCAATCTGCGGGGCATGCTCGAAGAACGCGGCATCGCCTGCGAAGAGGCGACCGATGGCCGTGCGGGCCTCGATCGACTGCACAGCGGGCTGAAGTTCGAACTGGTATTGATTGACTGGAACATGCCGGTGATGAACGGCCTGGAGATGCTGCAGCAACTGCGCGCCGAAGGCTACAGCGACCTGAAGGTAATGATGGTGACCACCGAGGCCGAGAACGACTATATAACGCGCGCCCTCGAAGCCGGCGCCGACGAATATCTGATGAAGCCCTTCGACGACGAAGCCCTCAACGAGAAGCTGGCCATGCTGGGCCTGGTGGAGGCCTGATCGATGATGGCCTTGGGGACGGCCACGCGCCGGATTCGGATTCTGATTGTGGATGACTCTGCCGTGATGCGGAGCCTGCTGCGCTCCGTGATTCTTTCCGATCCCGGTCTTGAAGTGGCCGGAACGGCGGCCGATGGCGCGACTGCCCTTGAGAGCGTGCGTCTGAATCCACCGGATCTGGTTTTGCTCGACGTGGAAATGCCGGTGATGGACGGCCTCGCCACGCTGCGTGAACTGCGCGCCCGCCGTTCTGCGATGCCGGTGATCATGTGCAGCTCGCTCACCCAACACGGCGCTCAGGTCACCATCGAAGCTTTGGCCAGCGGCGCGAGCGACTATGTGGCCAAGCCTGCGGGACAGAGCGGGCGCGAAGCCGCCACGCGCGCGCTGGCGCAGGATCTGCTGCCTAAAATTCACGCGCTCGCCGGTCAACCGCAGGCTCGTCCCACTGCGCCGCGTGCCGCACTGCCCATGCTTGCGGCACGGCCGCCTCTGGCTCCGCATCCGCCGGCAAAACCGCAAGTGCTCGTCATCGGCGTGTCCACGGGCGGACCGGCTGCGCTCGATGTTCTTCTTCCCGAGCTGCCCGCGCGCTTTCCGCTTCCGGTACTCATTGTGCAGCACATGCCCGAGGTGTTCACCCGGCTGCTGGCCGAGCGTCTCAGCCGGCGTTGTTCTTTGAACGTGTGCGAAGCCGAAGAAGGACTGCCGGCTATCCCTGGCTCGGTCTACATCGCGCGCGGCAACTGGCACATGGAAGCGGTAGCCGCGGTTCGTCCCGGTGCGCCGGTCACGCTCCGCCTCACTCAGGAACCGCCGGAGAATCACTGCCGGCCCGCCGTGGACACGCTTTTTCGCTCGGTGGCACGCGTGTACGGCTCCGGCGTGCTGGCGGTGGTGCTGACGGGGATGGGCTACGACGGACTCGCCGGTTCGCGCATGATCCTCGAAAGTAGCGGCTCGGTACTGGCGCAGGATCAGGCCACGAGCACGGTGTGGGGCATGCCCGGCGCCGTCGCCCAGGCTGGACTCGCCTACAAAGTACTGCCTCTGGCCGCCATCGCGCCGGAGATTCTGCGCGTGGCCACGCCGGCCGAAACTCGAACCATGGCCAGGATGGTGGTCTAGCGATGGATCAGACCGTATCCGTCGACTACGGCTACCTGCGCCAAATCGTTTGGGACGTCTCGCAGAACGTGCTCGACGCCTCGCGCGACTATCTCTTCGACACGCGCCTCACCAGGCTGCTGCGCAACCAGGGAATGACGCACCTGGGTGAACTGGTGCACAAGCTGCGCGTCGCGAAGAATTCGGCTCTCGAACGCGAAGTGGCCGAGGCCATGACGATCAATGAGACCAGCTTTTTCCGCGATCTGCGCCCCTTCGATCTTCTGCAAGAGGAGTTGCTGCCGAAGATCATCGAAGCGCGCCGCCATCGCCGCACGCTTCGCCTGTGGAGCGCCGCCTGCGCGACCGGCCAGGAGGCTTACAGCTTGGCCATGCTGCTGCTCGAGCATTTCCCCATGCTGGTGGGCTGGAGCATTGTTATTGAAGGCACCGACATCTGCAGCGAGGTGATCGAGCGCGCGAAGTCTGGCTGTTATCAGCGGATTGAGATGAACCGCGGGTTGCCCGCGCGCCACGTGGTTCGCTACTTCGACCATGTAGGCGAAGAGTGGATCGTGAAGCCCGAAGTGCGGAGGCTCTGCCACTTCCGGCAGGCCAATCTGTGCGGCCCTGCAATGCCCTTCAGCCGAGCGACGGATGGCTTTGACGTGATCTTTCTGCGCAACGTGATGCTCTACTTCGATCAGCCCACGCGCCGCAATCTGATGACAGGCGTGCATCGTTTGCTGGCTCAGGACGGCGTCCTCTTCCTCGGCTCCAGCGAACAGCCCGCTGATCCCTCACTCTGGACGCCGATTCTCAGCGGCGGAACGTGCTACTTCCGGCCGCGCGCGCCGAGCTAGAAC
>JBAWFY010000389.1:0-4919 GCA_049592335.1 Occallatibacter sp. | reverse complement strand
GGAATCTCGACCGTGGCCGCCTCTTTGCCCTTTTCCGTAAACACCTTGATGCGCGCGTAGTAGGTGAAACTATGCTGCACGTCGGCGTCGACTTCCTCATAGTAGAGGTACTCTGCTTCCGCTCCCGGAGCCTTGGGATCGGAGGTCATCTTCAGCTCGTCGGGATTGATGGGCTGGAACTGAGCGCGGGCAGCCGCGGGCAAAGCCACAGCCAGCACCAAAACTGCATTGCACAGGAAGAAGGATTTCCGCATACGATTTTGTCCCAATTTTAAGGTGCGACCATTCTACGACGATCGGATTCGCCAAGCGGAAGATTTTTCTTTAGTACCGAAAGCCAGCGTGTGGCCATTCACGAGCGCCATGTGTCCAGCAGCGACGAAACCAGCGCCAGCGGCAGGCCCATCACGTTGAAATAGCAGCCCTCGATGCGGGGAATCCAGCGTGCGGCGCGGCCCTGGATGGCATACGCGCCGGCCTTGTCCATCGGCTCGCCCGTGGCCACGTATGCGGCAATGTCGGCTTCAGACAACGGAAGAAAGTGAACTGCAGTGACCTACGCGGCTATTTCCGCGCGCTCTGCGCTCACCAGCGCCACCCCGGTGATCACGCGGTGCGTGCGGCCTGAAAGCAGGCGCAACATGCGCGCGGCATCGGCCGCATCCTCCGGCTTAGCCAGAATCGTATCGTCGAGCGTGACGGTGGTGTCGGCGCCCAGCACGATTAGGGACTGGCCGTCCCGCGGGACCTCTCCCTGCGACGTACTGCCGGCCAGTTCCCGATACACCACTTCGGCCTTTTGCCGCGCCAGCCGCGTCACGTAAGCAATTGGATCTTCGCCGGGCAAGAGATCTTCGGGAATGTGCGCCGGGTGCACCTCAAAACGATAACCAACCTGAGTCAACAGGTCGCGGCGACGCGGCGAAGCGGAGGCGAGAATCAGCATGTTCGCATTATGGCAGGCGCGGCGAGCTCTTTTGCCCGTTTAGACTAGAAGTAGACGGCGGAGCTGGCGTCGTGAGCGGTGCTGGCCCAGCTGAGCCGGACGCCTGCGCAATCGGATTGGATGCGAAGCGGCCCGGAAGCGCCAATCGAAATTTGAAAACAGGGCGCCGGCGCCCAGGAAACTCGCCGGAGTTCAGGCAAGGTTTCCATGCATTTCAGTTTCTCGCAAGACGACATTCTCTGGACGCTTACCTTTGCCGCCATGCTGGTCTTGCTGGTCGTGTTGCTGGGGCGGGATCGCGCGCGTCGCTTTCCCTGGTTCACCACTTCGATCGTCCTCATGGCCGTGGGCAAGTTGGCCGCCAGGCTCCTCTATCATCGCCTCGCGCGGATCGTCTCCGCAGAGATCTTTCTCCCGCTGGCCGATCTCTCCGCCATCGTTTTTCTTCTCGTTGTGATCGAGATTGCGCGTCGGGCATTTCAAGGCGCGGCACGCAAAATCTGGATCTCCGCCGCGATCGTCTTCATCGCCGTGGGCGGAGCCGTTCTTTACTTTTGGGGGCAGTGGCCCGCGTTCAGAGCGCTCCTTACCGGTTCTCTCATCTCGAACCTCCGGCTCATGGATCTCTTCACGGAAAAGGCCGACCTGCTGGCCAATGTATGGATGATCCTGGCAGGTCTGCTGGTGGTGCTCTTTGGTCGCCACTATAAGGCCGGCTGGCACAGCCATACCCAGCAAATCGCCATCGGCCTCACCATGGCATCCGTTTCGCGCTTGACTATACGCGGCGCTTCGCAGCACATCGTGACCACCGCCAACGCCGCCGCTGTCCATACACCGGACGAATACAACCGCGTGATGGGACTGTTGAGGTCGTTTCAGACCGCCGAGGCCATCATTTTTCTTTTAGTACTGGTGTGGTGGATTGCGTGCCTCTGGATCGACGAGCCGGGGGCGGAAAACAGGGAGCAGGAAATAGGGAATAGGGAATAGGGAGTAGGAAACGGGAGTTCCGGGCAGTCTTACACCGCTTCCAACCTGTAACTCGTAGCTCCAATTTGCGAAGAACATCCTTGAACACTAACCACTGTCCCTAGATGTGGCAGTTCGCCAGGCCGCGCTTCTCCAGGTAGCGCTGGTGGTAGTCCTCCGCGCGCCAGAAGGTCTCGGCCGGAACCACTTGAGTCACAATGCGCTTCGGCGAGAAGCGGCCTGCGGCCGTAAGCTGCTCGATCTTGGCCCGCGCCTCCGCCTCCTGCTCCGGCGAGTGGAAGAAGATCGCCGAGCGGTACTGCTTGCCCCAGTCCGGTCCCTGCCGATTGAGCGTCGTCGGGTCGTGCAGCTCAAAGAACGCATCGAGCAGCTGCGCGAAGCTCACCTTCTCCGGGTCGAAGTCGAGCTCCACCACTTCCGCATGGCCGGTCTTATCGGTGCAAACATCCTTGTACGTGGGATTCGCGAGCGCTCCGCCCTCGTAGCCCACCGCTGTCGCCGTTACGCCTGGAATGGCCGCGAAGGCCGCTTCCACGCCCCAAAAACATCCCGCGCCAAAAGTAGCTTTTTGTCGGGTCATACGTATTAAGATGCTCCGTGCCGGGCCAAAGTGACTGACCTTTGTAGCTAAGCACATCAGCCTGCACTTTGAGAACGGTTGATTATAGACCGGACAGAAACTCATTGAAGAGCCTCGCGTGAGGCGAAGCGTTTCCTACCTTAATCGGGTCGATGAGAGCCAGCAGGGCAAAGCCATGCTTGACCTTATGGTATTCCCCCTTGGTCTTCGTCGGTTTGGAGGCATGTTTCAACTTGGGTTCGAGATCGTCTTTGAGGACAGCTTCGACGTTGGTTGGGCTGCCAGGAAGGCTGTTGGCCAGAAAGCCATCGCTGTAGAACTCGGCCAGCGCTTCCCTATCGGCAAGAAACCATGATTCCATGGCTTGCACCATGAGGAAAACTCTGTGCTGGTTAAGTGCAGGGAAATCCCAACCCTCGCGGCGATGAAGATGTTGAACAGGAGTGGAGGCAGCTACGGGTGCTTCAGCGTCTACCAAGAGCGCACAGGTCTCGCCGACTTGGCTGGCCTGAACGGCTGTCAAGAACCGATCAAGTGCCTGCTTACGCCCACCGCAGGCCACAACTCGAGGCTGCCTGCTATCTGGTGCGACGTTCTTGCAGTACCTGGCAAACCCTTCGCTGCACCGCTTGATCGTATCTTTGCTATCTCCCCCGCCTTCGACGTACACTTTCACGCTCACCAGCGGTTTCCCCCAATCTCGCCGCTCATCCAGAGGTGGCCAAGCGAATAATCCTTCAGCCAGATCTTCAGTTGTTCCTTGTCCAGCCGCCGGATCACCGTGGAGCCCTCGACTTTTTCGCAGACGCAAACAACCTCCGGCGTATCCGTGAAAGCGTCGAGCAGGGCATCGGAATGCGTCGTGACAATCAACTGTGTGCGGGTTGAAGCCTCAACCAGCAAATCGGCGAGCACGTGGATTGCGTCTGGATGCAGGCCGAGTTCCGGTTCTTCGATGCAGGTGATCGGGGCTGGCGTCGGGTTGAGGAGAATCGCGAGCAACGCAAGCCAGCGTAAAGTTCCATCCGACAAACGATAAGCCGGCGTAGAAAAGCCGCCTTCTTCCTGAATTGCAACTTGAAGATGCGTGCTAACGATCCGAACCTCAACGCTCTTGATTGGCTCATAAAACCTCTTCATCAACTCATTGATCAAGTCGAACGTGGGGCGGAAATCCGACTGGTACCGAGCAAGCAGTTGAGCCAGGTTGGAAGCATTCTCTAAAAGTCCATCTGCAGGTTGACCCGCAGAAATTGGCATACGGGCAGTAAATCCAGAACCGAAATTCCAATCGCGATAAAAAGCAAATCGTTCAATACCGTCTATAAACTTCCTTATAAGATACACCACGTTTGGGCTGATATTTGATCCGCCGAGCATCGAAAGCATCGACCGGTGAGGCGGTACGCTGAAACTATCATTTGGCGAATCGTACTGCAATGTCGATCTATGGATTTGACCAGCAATTTCATTGCGCTCAATCCATCCATTCTGTACCTTGTCGTTCTCCCATCGGTCGAGCTCATGGAAATGCTCCTTCTGTACTTCAAATGCGCCCCCTTGTTCGCGGAGGGTGATTGAGTATTGAATAGGTTTTTCGACTATTTCGTCGGAATCGAAAGATGCAATCTCTTCGTCAACTGAATATTTCTGACCTGTGGCTTTAACGCAAAATGAAGGCTCAGGATGGTTAGAATTTTTCCCTTTGTACACCCATTCACGGGCTCCACCTGTCTCACGCACCTTGGTCCAGGGATCCCTTTCAGGCAGTTTGCCGAGCAGCCCGATAATCTCAATCAGATTCGATTTTCCCGACCCATTCGGTCCAATCAATATGTTCAGCGGCTTTAGGTCAATCTCTTCCGTGTTGGGTCCGAAGGAGAGCAGGTTGACCGGGCGGATTGACTTGAGAAACGGATGTTGAGCCATGACTGCTCCTCCTTCCTTCGGGGATCTGCCACTACGCTATCACTTTACCCTAACTGCCTGAGGGTGCAGCAGCTTTGGTTGTGGGTCAGTTTGAAAGAAACCATCCCTCAGGGGCTAAAGCCCCGTTCATTATTCGGGACTTTGCGGCACGACTAAAGTCGTGCCCTTTCAAAACAAATTCAAACTGCCCACGACCGCGGCTTTTGGGGTTCTCGCCGATGCAAGAATACGGTTAGCACCCTGCGAGGGGGCTGAAGCTGAGGGCTGAAAGCTGTCTTCTCAGCTCAGCGGCGCGAGATGTTTCGTGTTCTGGTAGGTGTAAACGATGCGATGCGCGACGGTGATGGTGGAAAGCACGGCCAGCAGCCACAGCACCGGAGCCATTACGCCCCAGTGATTAAAGAGCGCGCCCAGCAGGATGAGCACGATGCGCTCCGGCCGCTCCATGAAACCCACCTTGCACTGGCCGAT
>JBAWFY010000388.1:0-3397 GCA_049592335.1 Occallatibacter sp. | reverse complement strand
GAATCGCCCCGGCGAAGCGCCCGCCGGCGGTGGCGTGCACTAAAGCCGTGTGGGTGCGAATCAACACGGCCAGCGCACTCGCAGGCACGATCTACATGCCGCCCTTGCCGAGCAGAATCCCAATTCCGTAGGTGACGGCGCCTTCGACCGCGCCGATGATGGTCATCTCCAATCCGGACGCCCACCATGAACGCACCGTGATGAGCGACTTGGCGGCGCCCACGGCGAAGTGTGCGGCCAGCGAGACGATGGCCGCGGCGATGACGGCTTCAATGCCGCTCATCCAGAAGAACGGAATGACCGGAATCATCGCTCCGACGGCGGTCGATAGCGCACCGGATGTCGCCGACACCATGGGATTTGAGAGCGCTTCTTCTGAGGTGCCGAGTCTTTCTGATGCCAGGGCGCGCAGCAACTGCTCCGGGTCGCTCGCGATGTGATTGACCATGTGGAGCGCGTCCTGCTCCGGCAATCCCTTCACCTGGTAGTAGAGCGAGAGCAGCTCGCGGGCTTCGGGGCCGTTCATCTGGATGGCTTCGCGCTCGCGCGCGATTTCGGCGTGGTAGATTTCGCGTTCGCTCGTGGCGGCCAGATAGGCGCCCGAGCCCATGGAAAGCGCCGAGGCAATCATGCCGGAGAGTCCGGCGAGAAGAACATATTTCGGGTCGCCGGCCGTGGCGCCCGAGACGCCGGAGACGATGCCGAAGATGGCGCCGAGCCCGTCGTTCACGCCATAAATAGCGTCGCCGATCCATGCGCCAGGCTGCTTGCGCCCCTCGTTGCGTTTGGCCAGCATCTCATCGAGGACAGCCTTGGCGTCGATCCTGGGTGAGCCGGCCGGGGCCTGATAATGGCCGCGGATGAGCGAACCGAGTTCGCGGTAGTGATCCTTTTCATCCTGGATCACGTGTTCGAGAATCGCCGCCGAACCCTCGTCGCCGAGGGCCTTCAGTTGCTCACCGTAGCGGGCGATGTCGCGGCTTTCTTCAATTTCGAGGCGGCGCAGAGCCAGGCCTATGCCGCCGGCGCGATTGGCGAGTGAGTCGGCCCCGCCGGAGGGTGAGCCGGTGTAGACGGGCTGCGCTCCGCCGAGTTCCTTAATGCGTTCCTCCCACAGTGTGGCGTGCTCGATCTCCGCCTGCGCGAGGTGGCGCAGCACCTGCGCCCGCACCGGATCTGTGTCGCGGTCGGCCAGCGCGGTGTAAGTGTGGAAGCCTTCCATCTCGGCTTGCCAGTTGCCCTCGAGCGCAGTCAGGATTTTCTTGGTTCTAGCGCCGGGCAGTATCGCAATCGGCATCGTCGTACCTCGCTTAGCAAAGCATAATGGATTCAGGATTGACTTTCCCGATGAAACGCAAGGCAAAGACGGGAAGAGAGCCGGGGCGCGGCGGGCATTTACTCCTGGTTTTGGCTGTAGCACTGTTCATCGTCTTGCTGCTCGTGCGAATGATTTCTTTCGTCGCGCATGTGCGCCGGCATTAGCGGGGACAGTCTCAATGCCAGTACCCGGGCGCGATCACGCGCAAAATGGCGCGTATCCATCGTGCGACGGCCGTGCGAGGCGAATCGTACTGCCGGTCTTTGAAGCCAAAATGGCCCACGGGATCGATGTTGCACGGGAAGCGCAGAAAATAGCCTGGCTGGCCCTGGAACGGAATCACCTTGCGGAAGATCAACTGCTCGAGCAGGCGCGGGCCGTCCGGGCTCATCTCGCGGTTGGCGTTGCGCAAAACGCGATCGTAGAAATCATGCGAACAGACGAAGAGCTGCACTCTAGCGTCGGCGCCGCGGCGGGGAAAGCTGAGCCTGCGGCAGTCGATCATCAGCTCCAGCCCCGCGGGCGATTCATGCGCATTTTTCTCGATGCGGTCGAGCGCTTTGCCCAGCGCAGGGAAGGTCAACCGGCCAGTGGTCTTGATCATATGCGTGGTCGAGCGGCGCAGCTTGCTCTGCGATAGGCCCTCGTCGAGCAATTGCATTTCGGTGTAGCCGTAGTTCGTGCCCGGCGGAATCTCGTGAAACGGCAACGATACGAACTCGACTTCCTTACCTGATGGGTTCTCCTGCTCGGCGATGGCTCGCAACTCGCCGAGGTCCGCGCCGGAGTTTTCGAGGAAGAGAATACGCTCCGCGGCGCGGTGAGGATAGCGCAGCCAGAAGCGCAGCGCGCGCTTGTAGTCATCGAGACGGACCTGCGGCGAAGAGCGCTTGACCTGTGCGTTCGGCGCGGGCCTGACGGTGGCCGTCATCACGAGCAGATAATTGGGCGCTACGGCGGGTCGATCCACTGTAGGCATCATCGCGTTTTCGAATCGCGCGCCGCATCAGCCGGGGCGATGGATGAATGGGTCTCAGCCGCGACATTGTCGTTTCGAGCGCCGTCCGCGCGATGTCGCTCCCAAGCTTTGGCGAACTTCCAGCTCACGTAGGCCGAGTGGTTGAGATGAAAAATCAATCCCTCGCGACCGTCGAGAAAGCCTCCACGAAAAATGTAATTCTTGATGAATGTGAGCGCGGGATTGAGCACCGTGTTCGTCACGAACGCGAATAGCGATGCGTTCGTCCGGCCCTTGCCGAGCACCAGCGGAACCGAGGCGCTGCTGTAGCGCTGCATGTGCTCGATGTAGTATTCGACCGACGGATATTGCCGGTGCAGCATGTGGTTCTTGAGGCGACCGATCTTTTCACTGGTCTTCGGCGTGGCGTGCGGCTCGGTATCCTCGCGCAATCGCGCGCAGCCGCGGCGAAAGAGCCTCAACTTGCAATCGGGATAGAGGCCGCCATGCCGCATCCAGCGGCCAAAGATCTGGTTGAGCCGGGGAACCCAATAGGCGTTGTAGCGCGGCTCACCGCTCAGCAGCGTTCGAATCTCCTCGGCGAGCTCCGGCGCCAGCCACTCGTCCGCGTCGAGATTCAGGATCCAGTCCGAGGTGCATTTATCGAGCGCGGAGTTGACCCCGGCGCCGTATCCACGCCATTTCTCGACAAAAATGCGCGCGCCGTAGGTCTTTGCGATCTCGACCGTCGCGTCCGTCGAGCCGGAATCGACGAGATTGATCTCGTTCGCCCAAGCGACGCTCGCGAGCGTGCGGCCGATGTTCTCCGCTTCATTGCAGGCCACGATCGCCACGGAAAGAGATTGCATGATGCTTTGTGCCGAACCTCGCTCGATTGAGCACAGAGTAGCACGTACAAGCGGGACTACGGGCCTTTGGGACGAGGGGACTACGATGCGCTCGTGGCAACGGTTTCCACTTCGGCCCAGTCTTCTCCGGTGAGGTGAACTTGGGCAGCGGCGATGTTTTCTTCGAGGTGCGCGATTTTCGACGTGCCAGGTATCGGAAGCAGAACCGGCGAACGGTGCAGGAGCCAGGCCAAGGAGAGTTGCGCAAGCGTG
>JBAWFY010000387.1:0-2977 GCA_049592335.1 Occallatibacter sp. | reverse complement strand
GGCAAGAGCCTCGTCAAAGATCCCGAGGTGCTCGACCTGCTCAAGTCCAACATGACTGGCACCGAGGACTCGCCCGTCATGGCCCGCGCACCGCTGCTGCTCTCCGAATCCATGCTCTTCCCGTATCGCGAAGGCATGAGCTTCGAGCAGGACGTCTGGATGGATCAGGGCCAGACCGCGGCCTTTGCTGGCGCGCTCGACCACCCGCCCACCTCAAGCTGGGAGATTCTCAATCCCCGCGAATACGAAAAGAAGCACGTCCCCGCCGTCCCGCTCATGCCCAACATTCATCCTCTCGTCGACGCCTTGTACAAGCCCTACGACATCGGCCAGGTCGGCGAGCTCGATGTGCAGATTTTGTCTGAACTTCTCGGCGGCGACAACTCTGCCCGCGACCTCACGCCCGCATGGGACGGCGGTCTCTACTGGGCAGGACAATCGCGCAGCGCCACGACCGCTCAGCAGGCCACCACCGCATCCATCGGCCTCTTCTACCTCTCGGTGTGGAAGAACGCCGCATCGGCCGATGTTTTCGCCAAGATTTATTCGAACAGCCTCGGCCGCAAATACTCCCTGGTGAATGAGCTTGCCTCGAACACCTCCGCCGCCGACAGCTCCGCCGACGGTTCCGAAGAACGAGCTTTCTCCACCAACGAAGGCCCCGTCGTTATTACCACGCGCGGCAAAATGGTCTTCATCGCAGAAAGCTTTCCGCTGCCTCTCGCGCGCAAGCTCACGTCGCTCATTTTCGACGCCCAGGGCGTAGGCCCCGTGCACATGGCCGCAGCTCGTCCGCCCGCACTCTCGCTTCCAGCCGACGCGCACGCCAGCACCCTCACCTCCGACCTCGTGCACTTCTTCGCCCAGGCCGGAGTCATGAAATCCGCCATCGACACCGAGCGCCTCGCCCTCAAAAAATAGAGCCCGACGGGTGCCTGTAGATGATCAAGGGGTTGTCCCAGCGCCGGAGCTGACGCGTGCTATTGATCATCAATCCGCCCCCTATTTAAGTCATCCTTCACAGCGGCAGGCCCGCAGTACTCCGCTGTCTTCTCAGCCAGCTTAATAGCAGCCCGTCTGGGTTGCAGGCGGCACTTCAAACACGAACGTATGGAATTCGGTGTCCTCAAAGAAACTGACATATTCGTCGCAAGTGGCCGTCGAGGAGCTGAGGAGCACGGACATGGAGTCCGCAATTCCGTTGGCATTGCCAATGCTATAGGTGTCCGTCCATGTCCACTGATCTTGTGTTTTGAACGTGAATATCGGAATCCCAATGGAGAAGTTTATCGCCAAGGTTGTACTATTGCTCGCGCTGAGGGTTTCAGCGCTGGTAGTTCCGTCCGTGTACGTGTAGCCCGGATTTTGAATGCCGCCTTCCATCAGAAAGGACAATGGGACGGCATTCTCTGAGGCGGTCCCCGGAGTGTTCGTGTTAGGAGCTGGAACTACAACATAACGGCAATCCGCCGGGTTCGAAGGTGTATTCGGTACTGTATTCAGCCCACAAATGCTAGCTGGCGAGTTGTTCGCTTGCAGCGGACTCGTCCAGCCTGCAGAGGGATTTGCGGTGAATGTGGTGCTGTTGTAGTTGAGTAGAGGGTTCGTTTTCAAGATACCCGCAAAGTCGGCGGGGGTGCAACCGCATTGGTTCGCCTGAGTGCAGATTTGGGCCGGATTTGCCGGATTATCCCGATCTGCGGTAAGTTGTTGCTGATAGAGCGTGTTGTTTGCGCAGATGGCGCCTAAGCCGGGAATGTAGGCGGGGCCGTTGAATTGCTGGTCTTGCGAGATTGGTAGCGGCTCCAAAAGCGGCAGGGGGACCGTGGAGACACCTGCGGTGCCTGAGGGATTCAACGTTGTAACCCCTGCAGGTGCTGCCTCCATGGTTATCGCAGGCACTCCGACAATGTCCGCCGCTGGCAACGGCACACCATCTATAGTGAGGGGAATTGAGCTGACGGAATAGGACACTGGCGTGGTTCCGTTCAAGTAGACGGTGATGAGCGGATTAAGCCAGATCTCGAACGCATCCAGGTTGTGATTATCCTCATTAGAGCTGGTAGGGTTAAACGTGGTGTTTTTATTGTCCCCCGATTGCAGTGAGGTGGCATCGGTAACGGTTGTGGTGAAGGCGTAGCTGTTGCCCGTAGTATGGGCGAATGTAATGGTTCCGCCGCCGCCGAGTGTGAGGCCGTCCGCGGTCCCACTGCTGTTAAAGCCGATCTGATAACTTTGTTGGAAGCTGCTACCTACCGTTGTCGTTGTGCTGTTAGTGGTGGTGGTTCCGTAAGTCTGGTTGCTCGTGTTTCCGGGCGGCGAGTAGAGGATGGAAAAGACTTTGTAAAGCGGGGCCACAATGCCTGCGGTGAGTTGTCCGCCAACAGCCCGGATACGGTAGTTACTCCCATCCCCGATGTACAAATTTCCGGTTGCATCGAGAGCTAAGCCCGAAGGGTAGTTTAGCTTAGCAGTATAGGCCGGTATATTGTCCTGGTTATAGCCTGATGCGCCAGTACCGGCTACCGTATAGACATCACCCACAGCAGGGCTGGAAACATTGGGAATCGCGCCAGTGGAGTACACTTCCCGGACGCGTTGATTGTCGAAATCCCCGATGTAAACATTCCCGCCCCCATCTACGGCAACACCGGAAGTCCTGCTTAGCGCGGTCACTATGCCTGATTGACCATCCCCGTTGAAGCCGTCCTGGCTAGTACCGGCCAAAGTATATATGTATCCCACGGAGGGATTCACAACATTGGGAAGCGCGCCACCAGAATACACGGCACGAACGCGGAAATTACATGAATCGGCGAAGTAAACGTTCCCGTATCCGTCCACAGTCACGCCTCCTCCCGCGAATTCAATCCAACCACTACCTTGCCCCGCGCAATTAATATCTAGATTGGCATTGATTGCCGATTGCCCATCCCCGTTGAATCCCGCCGAAGTCGTGCCGGCCAGCGTATATATA
>JBAWFY010000386.1:0-2308 GCA_049592335.1 Occallatibacter sp. | reverse complement strand
TTCTGCGGATTGGGGCTTGCCGTCTGGACCACGTTGATCAACTGGTTGGCCGCGTCGTAGCTGTACTGGACGACATTGTTGGCCTGGTCGGTGACGGAGATGAGGTTGCCGGGGCCGTCATAGGCGTTGGTCTTGGTGGTCTGGCCCTGGTACGAGGTAGCCGGGTAGGTGGTGACGGTGAGCCGCTTGCGCGCGTCGTAGGCGTATTGCGTGGTGTTGTCGTTGCCGTCCGTCATCGAGATGCGATTGCGCGCGTTGTCGTAGGCGTAGCTTGTGGTGCTCGCCTCCGGCGTGCCGTAGCCCTTGGTCACGGAGAGCAGGTTGCCGGCGTTGTCGTAGTTGTAGCTGGTGATGTGGCCAAGGTTGTCGGTCTCAGAGGTCATGCGGCCCGCATTGTCATAGGCGTAGCTGGTGCTGGTGGCGTTGGCGGTGCCATAGGCCTGGGTGACCTTGATTTGCCGGCCGGCGAGGTCATAGACGTGTTGCGTGACGTTTCCGTTCTGGTCGGTCTCGGTGACGACGTTGCCGCGGAAATCGTAGGTTTTGGTGGCCTTGGTGACCGGCGACGTGGGGTAATCGGTCTCGATGAGGCGGTTGAGCGCGTCGTACACGTAGCTGGTGGTGTAGCCGCGGGCGTCGGTGTCGCTGATCTTGTTGCCGTTCGAGTCGTACGTTGAGTAAGTGGTGCGGCCGAGCGGCGCCTGGGTCTCGGTGAGGTTGCCGAATGCGTCGTAGGTGTAGGTGGTGGTGGCCTGGGCGGCTGTCGAGCCTGTCGGAACGGGCTCGGTCATGGTCGTCTTCTGGCCGAGAGAGTTGTAGGTGTAGGACGTGATGCGGCCGAGGGCGTCGGTCTTCGAGGTCAGATTGCCGCTGGCGTCGTAGGTGAACTGCGAAGCGTTCGCAGGGTTCTGCGTGAGGTCGTAACCGATGACGCCGGAGGTCATTTGGCCGGCAGCGTTAAACTGCGTGCTCATCAGCGTGCCGACGGAGTCGGTGACGGACGCCGGGTTGTAGTTGGCGTCGTATGCGAAGGTGCGGATGTTGCCGTCTTCGTCGGTGGTCGTTGTGGGCTCGCTGAACTGGTTGTAGTTGGTGGTGCTGGTGGTGTCGGTGATGCCGGGCAACTGGGGATTCGGATAGGTCGTCGAGGTTTTGTTGCCGCTGGCGTCGTAGGTGTAGCTGGTGGTGTGGCCGAGGGGATCGGTTGTCGAGAGCAGGTTGAAGTTGGCGTCGTAGGTATTGGTGGTGGTGTGGCCCAGCGGGTCGGTGGAGCTGAGCACGTCGCCGTTCGCGTCGTAGACTATGGTGGCCGTGCCGGTCTGTCCGTTGCCGTCTGCCGGATCGGTTGGATAGGTGACAACGGTGGTATTCGTCGCGAGGTTGTAGGTGTAGCTGGTGGTTTTGCCAGCGGCGTCTGTGACGCTCTGGAGCTTGCCGGCCACGGAGTAGTTGCCTGAGGCGTCCATTTCGCCGACGGGGAAGAACGTGGTGGAGGGCAGCGGATTGCAGCGGCCATCTGTGCCGCCGGCGTAGTAGTGCGCCGGGTAGTCGGGATGGCCGGAGTCGGGATAGTAGGAGTACTGGCTGGTATTGGGAGCGCTTGCGCCCGCGCAGGTTGGGGTGTTCGGCGTAGGCGGATAGGTGACCGTGGCGAGATTGCCATTAGCGTCGTAGCCGTAGGAGTAGACGTTGCCCGCCGGGTCGGTGATCTGCGTGATGCGGTTCTGCGCGTCGCGGACGAAGGGCACGTTGAGGCCGGTGGTGCTGGTGATGCCGTTGGGGCCGATGGTGAGGCCGTTGCCGTTCTTGTCGGTGACGGACTGCAACTGGCCGCCAGCGCTCATGGTGTAGGCCGTGCCACTGGGATCGGTGTAGACGTAGCCGGAGGGGCTATATTGGCCGCTGCCGCCAAAGCAATCCCAGAGCGAGCCATTGGGGACCAGGAAGTCAAGCGGGCAACTGGAGCCGGTATCGGCGAGTGTTCCGAAGGCGCCGGGCTGCGGCGTGAAAGCGGGCGAGTACCAGGGGAAGAGCCAGCCACCATACGTGGGCGTGAGATAGAAGGTCTTGCGCTGCCCGCCGAGGGTAAAGGTAACGTTGCCGCTATTGTCGACCGTGAGCTGAGTGTTAATGCCCAGGTTCCAGCCGTAACCGAAATCGCCGCTGGTGCCGGCGTTGAGGCTGTCGTAGGTACGCTGAATCTGAATGGCCAGACCGGTGGCGGGAACGACGAGATCAGTGACCGTGGTGGTGACGCGTCCCGGCTTGTAATTGCCAGTAACGGTGACGAGGATCAGGCTGTACTGGG
>JBAWFY010000385.1:0-1772 GCA_049592335.1 Occallatibacter sp. | reverse complement strand
AATCACGGGAGTGGTCGCGGTCCAGCTCACTGGATTCAACCTGCAGGGCGATGCCTCGGGAACTGCCGCAAATCTGCTGTGCGCGGCCGGCCCCGTTGCCGGCAACGCGACAAAAGGCACGCAGGCCGCGGGCGCTCAGGTGCTGCTGCTCGATCCCGCCTGTGAAGGCAACGTGGAGGTCTGGCAATGAGCACGACGCCGTCGCCCATCTATTCGCTTCTGCCGGCGGTTTTCCGCACGCAGGACGCTGCGCAGGGAGGGCCGCTGCAGGCGCTGTTCGAGGTTCTCGAGAGCCAGTACGGGATCGTCAAAGGGAACGTCTGGCAGCTTTACAACGACCAGTTCATCGAGACCTGCGCGCCCTGGGTGATTCCTTACATCGGCCAGTTGATCGGTTACAGCACCGTGTACACGGCCGCGCTCTCCAGCCCCGACAGCCGCGCCGAGGTGGCGAACACCATCGGTTACCGGCGGCGCAAGGGCACGCTGGTGGCGCTCGAACAGATTACGCACGACGTCTCGGGCCGCGCCACGATGGGCGTGGAAGAGTTCATGCGGCTGGCGACCACGCTCAGCCTGCGCGACGTGCGCCCATGCAGCTTTGCCACGGCCGATATTCGCTCCAGCTGTGCGCTTGAAGATCAGTGGGGCCCGTTCAACCGCCTCAACCGCACCATCGACGTGCGCAACATTGCGCCGCGCGTACAACCTCCTCCTCCGCCGGGCACGCCGTCCGCGCCGGACCCGACACCGCTCGACATCGCTCTGCATGGCGGAGGGCGCTTCAATATTCCGGAAGTCGCGGTGTGGATGTGGCGCTGGCAAAGCTGGACGGTCCAATGTGCGCCGGCTTTTGCGCTGGGCAAAGGCGGATATTTCTTCAGCTCGCTTGGCGCCCCGATTCCGCTTTTCCAGAGCCCGATTGAGGAGCCTGCGCCGTTCTCGTGGCTCATCACTGAGCCCGATGTTCCAGAGCCGATATCGAGGCGAGAGGCGTGCCAGAGCCCCGTGAATTTTTATCCCGGCAGTCTGGAACTGATCGCCGACGGGCAACCGGTTCCGGTTGGTCAAATCATGTTCGCGAATCTGGCTGAGCTGCCCGGAGGCCAGATCTGCACCGTGCCCAGCGGAATGATCGCCATCGATCCCGAGCGCGCCCGCATCCAGTATGCGGCGGACGTGACGCTGCCAGCCGATCTGCGCGTGAACTACAACTACGGCGCGCCGGCAGCCATCGGCGGCGGACCGTACGACCGTACGCCGTACATCGTGCAGCCCGGCACGCAGCCCGGAAGCGAATTTGTGAACAGCGAGTCGCTGTTCTGGGCCGTCGTGGGCTCGACCGCGTACCCCACGCTCGAGTCCGCGGTCAAGGCTTGGAACAAGCTTAAGCCCAACTCGGCGGGAACGATCATTCTTCAGAACTTTGAAAGCTACGACATCGACCTCAGCGACGCGCACGCGATTCAAATTCCGGCGGAGAGTTCGCTGATGATCGCATCGGCCGTCATCGCGCAAGATGGCGCGCCGGAGTGGAACAAAGCCTGCGCCACGCTGCGCGGGAAAATCGAGATTGTGGCTCCGCCTGCAGCACTCGGGCCGGATGGGCTCGCGCTGCCAGTGGGCCAGGTGCAGATCAGCGGCGTGTGGCTGAGCGGACAATTGATTCTCTCGGGCGAAGACGCCAGCGTGCAGGTATCCGATTCGACGTTCGTGCCGGGCATTTCTCTCGATTCGAATGGCGAGCCCGTTCATTCTGCTGAGCCCAGCGT
>JBAWFY010000384.1:0-5740 GCA_049592335.1 Occallatibacter sp. | reverse complement strand
CACTTGGTACTGTCCCTGAATGGTCTGTCCCTGCGTCGTGACCACATTGGTCTCGAAGGTGACGAACAGGTTGCCTGTCACTCTCTGCTGGATGGTGATATTGGCTCCCGGGGGCCCGGCCGCGGTGCCTCCCGCCACAACGGGACTGATTGAAAGCTGAGAAATTCCCGCGGCTTTGGAGATGCGGCTCGTCACCTGGCTCGAAACCTGCGACGCAACTAAACTCTCGGCTTCCTGATTTGTAGAAAGGGAGTTCTGCGCGCTGGCTTCGGTAGTCTTGCCAAAAGCCAGAAGGTTGATGATGTCGGCTGGCGGCAGCGATGGATCGGAGGTGTACTGCGTGCGCAGCTGATCCGACGGTCCCTGGAATCGCAGATCGATCTTGTACTCCTGAATGTTTGTGGTCAATGAAACGTTCAGCACCGGCTGGGTCACGGAGGGATTGATGAACTGGATAGTGCCGCCTGTCAAAACGAAGCGGTTTCCATTCAGAATCACGTCGCCGCTGCTTAAGCTTATGCGGCCGAGAAGGATGGGCTCGGCAGCGGTGCCTCGAACCTGAAGATTTGCCGAACCGCTCACGCTCAGCGCGCGGCTCACCAGGTTCACATTGTTCGACGCATTGACCGCCAGATTCAGGTTCAGGTTCTGGGCTAAGCCTTGGGTCGGCGGCGTCTCCACTCCGCCGGAAAACTGATCCATGGCGCTCGAAAGATCGAAGCCCGGCGTGAAGGAAAGATCTGCGACGTTGACGGAGCCTCCCAGCGTCGCGTGGTTCATCGTTCCAGTGAGTCGCACGTTGGCATCGAGCGCCTCGCGCACACCCTGGGGATAAAGCATTTTGACGCCTTTTGCGCTGGCGCCAAGATCGAACCGAATGCCTGGGCGATAGAGGACCGCGCCCTGCGCCGTCAACTCGCCGCCGCCAACCGTGCCGCTGAAGCTTGCGATTTCCAGGCGATCGCTGGTCAGCTTGAGAACGCCGTTGGCGTTTTGCATGCCGACGGGAGAGCTGGTCGTCGAAAGGTTCACGCCAGCGATGTCGATTTCACCCGTGGCAAGTCCGCTGCCCAGCGCTCCGTGAGAGTCAATATTCAACTTGAGTTGACCGGACGCGCGCAGATCGGGATCGAAGATTTGCGCGATCTGCAAATTCACGGCGCCCTGAGCCTTCAGCGATGCGGGCGACTGGCCGCCGACCGGATAACTCCCTTGCACACTTAGTTCCGTGTCCGTGCCGCGAATGGTCACCGGTTGGAGTGTGGCCGTCCCGTTTTTAAGATCGGCCTGAATGGGCGATGCCGACAGCTGCACCGCATTGTTGTACGCCAGCTTGAGCACAGGAAGTTTGACATGAGCTTCAAGCTGCCTCGTGTTCTTGAGCGGACCATGAAGCGCCACGTGGAGCTCGGCTTGTCCGGTGAGCGCCGGTTCTTCGTCGGGTGCAAAGATGGCAAAGATGGGCGCAAGCGAGATTTTGGGAGTATCGATCGTAGCGTCCGCCATTTCGTCGCCACTCAGATTTATTTGTGCTTTGCCCTGGATCGGGGCATTTGCGAATGACGAGGCGAATTCCAGGTTGGCGACGTGGTTCGCCGCATTGAGTTGGAGGTTGGTCTGCGAGATGGTTTGGCTGCCGACCGTGAGGCTGGGAATCTTCACGATTGCAGAGAGCGATGGGTTGTCGAGGCTTCCGCTGCCCTGCGCCGAAAGCTCAACGACGCCCTTGGCGCCGATTCCGCGCGCCTGGACAGTCTTCAGCTTGGCAAGATCGATGCCGCTCGAATGCACCTGGGCCGTAAATGTTTTAGCCCGAGGCTCTGCCGTGGCGTGGGCCTGAATGTTTCCGGCGGGAAGCTCGATGGATGCGGAAACTTTCACCTGATCGCCGGAGCCGGATAGATCCACACTCGCCTTCGACACCGGCTCGCCGGAAACAACGGCGCTCGTCAGGCTCGCGCTTGCGTGGCCGGTCGGGTTCTCGACTTCACCGCGAAGATGAGCGCTCACATTCAAAGTTCCCGAGACAGGCAACTGCCGTCCGGCAAGCGCAGAGAGAGTATCCATGGTGATTTGCGCAACGTTCAGATCCAACTGCATTGGGCTCTGGCCCGATGCAGACCAATGGTGAAGGTCCACCTGGGCATTGGCCGTCACTTTTCCATTTTTGCCCCCATCGAGCTGCAGGTTCTCGATGCTCGCGCGCGAAGGGCTTACGGCGATTCCTGTTCGGAATTCCTTCCATTGCGTGCCGTTGTAGGTAAGGTTCTGTGCTGTGAATTGGCCCGTCATTTCGGGAGCATTCAAGGAGCCGCGCACAGAACCTTGGAAAGACGCCTGGCCGCTTAAATCGAGATTGGACTGGCCTGGTTGCGGCGGCCGGAAAAGATCGACGAACGTGGCGACCTCGCGCAGATCGTTGGCCTCGACGCTCACCGTGAGGCTCGAACTGCGGCTGATGGTTCCATTCAAATGAATGTGAGTCTGCAGACTCTGCAACTGCGTGTTGATGAGGGTCAGATTGCCGTTGGCTTTCATGTAAACCGCGTGAACAGCTCCCTGGAGCGGGATGACCGTGCCGGTTGGCTGTCCGCTCGCAGCGGCAGCTTGCTCGATTGCGGGCGGAGGGCCTCGCCGGACCGCTTTGCCGTTGAGGGTGAGATCGGCATGCGCGATCAGGTTGTCGATGGTCTTTCCCCATTCGGCGGTAGCCGTCGCGTTCACTGTGCCGGCGATCGAGATGCCGTTGGTGGAAAAGTTTCGCGCGAGCGCTTGCCGGGCCTGCGCTAACGATAGATTGTGAGCGGCAACGCGAAAGCTTGAGCGCGAATTGCCGCCGATCTGCTGCATGGCGCCTTGCGCAGTAATTGCGCCACCGAGCGTGTCGAGACGAAGGTCGTGCAGCACCGCATTGCCGTTGGCGAGCGAATAGTGCGCCGCGAGGTGCTGGGCATCCAGGCGCGTCGTTCCGGTGCTGACAATCAGTTTTTGGCTCGTCAGATCACCGTTGATCGTTAGCGATTCGATCGCGCTTCGCTGCGGGATCTGCCTATACTGCACGGTCCCCGATGTGCTCACAACCCCGGTGGGCAGCGAGGGATCGTTGAGGATTTGCGCAGCCTGCCGGCCGTCAAGCACGATTTGATATTGCGCCTCGACATCGGGGTCGCTGTAGTTCTTCACCGTCGCGATCAGCGAGACGCTCGAGTCTCCTGCTGTGACCTTGGTGTGTTTGAGCGTGAACAGGTTTCGCATAGCCTCGAAATCCGCCTCAAAATTGTGTTCGAGCGGACGATAGTTACCAATTTGTAACTGACCGTTGGAATAGGAAAGCGTGCCGCTGTAGCGCGTGGCCAGGCTGTCGAATGCGGATTTGAATTCAAGACCGTCGAGGTTGGCTGCGATCGCACTGGGCCGCGAGTTGTAATACACCTCACCGCGCGTGATTTGAACGTGACGAACACCCAGGTCGAAGATGTCGGTGTGACTCGAACCGCTGCTCTTGATGACGGGAATGTTCGAGTGTCCCTCCTTATCGACGACAACCCAGGCCACCGGATGGTCGATCTCGACATTCTGGAGATGCCACTTCCTCTGCAGGATCGAAACTACCTGCACGCTTACCTGGACGCGATCTGCCTGGAACAAGGGCGGGTTCGGATGCGGCGCTGCGCCCGCCACGCGAATGCCGTAGAGGTCGAGGCCGAGCGTGGTCAGGTGCAGCGTGAAGTTTTGAAGCTGGACGCTAACACCCAATTGCTCAGAGGCTTTCTGCTGCGCGAGTTCGAGCAGGTAACGATGGCCGCGGCCGGAGTTGATGAGACCGACAACTGCGACGACGCAGAACACGATGAACGCAAAACCACATGCGGCCGTCCAGGCAGCGATTCGCAAGATGCGATCCCGCTTCGACACGGGCGCGCTCCACCTTGGTGGCATTTCATGCAAATTCGGTCGACGTTCATCGAAGTAATCTTGTTTGCGGTTTAAGTTCGAGTTCGCCATGGTGATGCCTCAGAATGCCTGGCCGATGCCGATGAAGTAATTCGTTGACTGGACGCCTTGGGACGGATTGAGGTTGTGGCCTATATCGATCCGGATGGGCCCGACGGGAGTGGAATAACGCAACCCCAGGCCCACATTATTGGCGTACCCAAGACCCGTGTTGCTCATATTGGAGGTGATGAAATCCTGCACGCCGATGGAGGGAAACACGTTGCCGCCGTCGTAAAAGACGGCCAGCGAAAGATTCTTTTTGATCGGGAGCGGCATGCGCGCCTCGGAGTTCAGGATGAGCAACTCGTTGCCGCCGATGGGAACATTGATGGATGGACAGTTAGTAGTTGCGCCGTTACTGCAGACATCAACCGGCCGTTGCGGGCCTGCGCTATCGAGTGGGAATCCACGAAGCGTGCTGCCGCCGCCGCTGAAAAACTGCTCGCTGAGGGGAACAAAGCTGTTGTTAAACGCGGTCGCGAGGCCGATGCGAACGCTGTCTGCCCACACGATGTGATGAAACTTCTCGCGGTAGATGGCGGCCTGCGCGGTGAGCTTCCCGAAATCGACATTCGAGCCGAGCTTGCTGGAGTTGAAGTCCAGCTCGAGCGAATCCAGCATGCCTTTGTGCTCATCGATCGGATTGTCGCGCGTGTCGCGCGTGATGTTTCCTGAAATCGTTGAGAGTCGCACGCGCTGATCCCGCGCGGGCACCAGCTCGGCGATGAGAACACGCGTCAAATCCACTTTGCTATAGGCGTATTGCGCGAAGAGGATGGTTTTCTTGCTGCGATCAATGGGGCGCTGGAACTGCAGCGAGCCTTGCGATTCCTCTGAAGAGAAAATCGGGTTTTCCTCATTCTTCTCGTATGAAACCGAGCTCGTGGCCTTCCACGATGACCATCGGAAATTGGGATCGATGTAGTAGGCCGCCGCGCGTTGATCCAGTCTTCCCGCGAATCCAGTGAACGAGAGCGATTCGCCTTTGCCGAGGAGGTCGTTGCGTGTGTATTGGAACGTGCCGCGCGGGCCGTAAAAGGTGGCCTGGCTGGTGGTAAAGTTCGAGGGTAGCCCGACCGGCGGGAGATTGGGCAGGGCCACAGTGCCGCTCGGAATATTTCCACCCCGCTCGATCACCTCGAAGCCGATACCGTAGGTGAATTCGTTGCGCTTGCCTTCGTGCACCTTTACCAGCACATCGTTGGTGGATTGCGTGGTAACAGGCTCTTTGGGATCGACCTCCGCCCAATCGAAGACGCCGGTGTGGTTGTAAAGATCGCTGCCTGCCGTCAGCAGTTCCGACTCCGTGAGCGGCTGCCCTTTCTGGATTCCCTTCGTATCCCGATCGATCAGGCGCTGCTGGACGTGGTCTCTCCCCAGCGTGAGCATGTTGCCCGTCACCACCCGCGGTCCTTCTTGAATTTGATACACCACGTCGATGCGGTGGGGTTCGCTCTTCGAATGCTCGGCAGCGGTTTCGCGAAAGCTCGCGATGAGATATCCCGCCTTTAGGTAGTGGGAAATAATCTCGGCTCGGTCGGCCTGGACGTGGGACTGCGAGTAGGGTTGACCCTGGGCCAGTTTCAATCCATGTGGCGCAAAGCTCGACTGCGGAAATGTGTCCGCGCCCTGGATGGTGAGGGAATTCACCACGTCGCGCGGTCCTTCCACGACGCGAAACTGGACCTGAACGTCGTTGTTCACGCGCTTCACCGCGGAAGTGACCTTCGCTTCGCTGAATCCT
>JBAWFY010000383.1:0-8041 GCA_049592335.1 Occallatibacter sp. | reverse complement strand
CGAACATGATGGATATTACCGGGCTGATTACCAAGGCGACGGGGCGGCAATTCGAGATTTTCAGTGTCGCCGATTTTGTTCCCGAGTTGATCCGCAGATGCCGCAAGGAAGATCTTCTCTTTCCGCTGCTGGATTTTCTGGTGGGCTCAGTGGACAACATTACCGCGATGGAGTTCAAACGCTACGACAGCACCACGTATCAAGAGGCGCGGAATGCCTCGGAATGGGGCAAAGCCGATCCGTCGCTCGAAGATACGGTCAACGGAATCCTGAAATTCATGTTCCGCAAGGGGATCATTTCCGTCGAGGCTCGTGAGGCAAAACCTGCTCCAGTTCCCGATGCGGTGCAGGAGGTCAGCGGTCGATTGGCTTGGTCGGATGCGTAAAGCGGAGACGCAATCCTCTATTGCTTTTTGAATACAAGCTTCTCGGATAGGTGCTGGCCGGTTTCAAATGTGCCGGAGGTGGTGAGCGTCATCTGCTGCCCATCGGGGGAAACCACCCAGCTGTCCTTTTGCGTGACTTGATCGTCTCGCCGGTAAATTGCATCGACGGTGTGGGAATCGACAAGTTGCAGCGTCACGGTGTCGTTGCGGGAGTTTCTGAGGTCGTACTGCTTGCCGTCGAAGCGGGCTGTGTAGTCGTAAGCGCCGGAAAAGCGGACTCCATTGTTCCCATCCGCCTCGATTTCGAGGGTCAACCTCTGCCGCATACGAGTCTTGCTGAGATCCTCGGTCCACTCGCCGGCGAACAGATCGCGGGCGACCTTGGCGCCTCCGCTTCGCGTCCACACACTGATCTGATCGGCATGGCCAACGCTCGCATTCGTGATCGTCAGTTCGTTGCCATCGGCTGAAAGTTGTTCGCGAACCGTCGCCACCATCGCTCCGTGCTTTTTTTCCTTCACCTCGGCGTGCCTCTTGTCGATCCTGTCGAGCTCGACTTGATCGAATGCCGGGTTGCCTGGAACCGCCGTTTCGTGCCCCTTCCCGCCCGCCGTGAAATCCAAACGCTTATCGCCTGACATGACGACATGCACTTGGTCATGAAGATCGGTGATGGAAAGTTTGTTGGGGGGATCGAGGGTGGACTGCGCGGAGACGAGCTTCCATGAGCCAATGCGAGGGTCGGCCGCCCACACGGGAACGGTGAAAAGCAACGCGAGCATGACGAAGATACGAATAGAGTCCTCCTCAACCGCTAAGGTCGACCCATCCCGGCGAATCGCGTGGGCCGGGTAGCTGG
Organism: Occallatibacter sp.; assembly: GCA_049592335.1. Taxonomy (GTDB): domain Bacteria; phylum Acidobacteriota; class Terriglobia; order Terriglobales; family Acidobacteriaceae; genus Telmatobacter. Next base: position 6,796 of record JBAWFY010000383.1, on the reverse strand, counting down.
GCGCTCCCAAGCGGCATCCTTATTACTATACGAAGTGTTGGCGCTGACAGCTTTCGCTCAGGCCCAGCCCCTCACAGCGACAGCCAGGAGCACAAAAAAAGCGAATGCGTCGGAGATCGTCGCTGTCTGCTCCAGCGCGTTTTTGCCTTTTCTGAGAACGTGTAACAGTCCGGCCAGCCCGTAATACAGGCCGCCGACAACGGCAGCAGGCACGAGCCAGCCAGGATGAGATAGGGTGAATATTCCCAGCGTCCCCATGGAGATGTTACCGAATCCAACCTCCCGGACGATGGGATACGATGCAGGATCGTGAATCTCAAAGATCTTTGCGGCCGTGAATTGAGGTTTGAGCGTCTGCCACACGCCCCCAGTGAACTGCCGGATTCCTACGGCCCAAAAGACGAACCACTTCGCTGTCAGCGCAAAGATGCTGACCGTGTGGTGTGAGGCGGCAGCCTCAGTCGCCACAGACAGGGCCGGACAAATGACCATCAAGAGAATAACGCTTGCGATGTACACTGAAATTCCCCTCTGACTTTCCAATCAGCTTGATTCTAAGCCGGTCGGTCCTGCCCGGCGCAAGGCGAAGATTTCTTCTTACGCATGAGTTCAATGCCATCAAAGAAATCGCATGGTACTTCACGGCTGGCGATCTGGTCTGAAATCATAGGTCTCATGCATGTACGCCGTTTCTGGGTGGCCGGGATCGTATTGATCGCCGTCGTCGCGCTGCTTCCATTCTCATTTCATGCCGAGCGCCATCTGGAGACGGCAACCCGCGTGGAAGGCAGCCAGGCGGAAACTGTTCGGCAGGAACTGAGCACCCGTTTTCACTCGCCATTTGTGGATCGGGTGGTGCTGGTGGTTGAGGGATTGCCACCCGCGGATTCCGATGAAGGCGAACAAGCGCTCGGCGCCATTGAGGCGGGACTGAAAGACGAACCGGGCGTGTCGGGAATCGTCTCCTACCTCGACTTGCGCGATCCGGTTTTTCTGGGCAAGGGCGGCGGAACGTTTGTTCTGATAGGGCTCGCGTCGACCGATGGGCCGGTTGAATCGCTCGTTCCCGCGCTTCACCAACGGACACACTCTCTTGAAGATCAATTGCGGAGCCGCTATCCCGGCGTAAAACTCGAATTGACGGGCGAGATCCCGTTGAATTTCGACATTCGCAAAGCCAGCGCCGACGAGGTCGAACGCAGCGAAAGTCTGGCGATTCCCGCGACGCTCGCGCTTTTGTTACTGGCATTTGGAAGCGTCATCGCCGCCCTCATTCCGTTGGCCGTCGGCGAGCTCGCCATCGCTGCCACCCTGGCTATTACCGGGCTCCTGGCCTCGCGCTTTCACTTGTCGATCCTGGTGCAGAATCTGGCCACCATGCTGGGGTTGGGCCTCGGGATCGACTATGCGCTTCTCATGGTGAGCCGCTTCAGAGAGGCGCTCTGCGCGGGGAACGATGGGCCTGCGGCCTCTTCAATCGCGGCGCGCCAGGCAGGACACACGCTCTTGATTTCCGCCTCAACGGTCGCCATCGGATTTCTCGCGCTCCTGACGGTTCCCATCAGCGAGATTCGTTCCATTGGTGTGGCTGGATTCCTGGTGGCGGGAATAAGCGTCCTGCTGGCAACTACCCTCGTACCGGCGGTGCTGGCGCTGCTTTGTCACCGCATCGATGCCGGCCGGCTGCCTTTTACTCCGAAGCTCGATGCACGATGGACCGAACACACGGGAAATCGCTGGCGGCGATGGGGAACGGTCATTGTTGCCCATCCATGGCTGGCCCTCTTTCTGGCTGGCGCACCATTGCTTCTGCTCGCCTGGCAGGCCACACGGCTCGATACCAGCGTCCCTCGAGGGAATTGGCTTCCCGAGGCAGCGGAATCGGTGCAAGCGCTTGACACCCTGGGAAAAATGGGCCGGAACGGTGTTGTGGAATCGTTGCGCGTGCTTGTCGAATTGCCGGTGGATTCGATTTCGCAAAGCGACGAGGGGTGGGATGCCATCGATCGCCTCTCCAAGCGGATCGCGGGCGACCCGCGTTGCTACCGCGTAATTTCAATCACGACGATTGCCGAGGGCAACCGGTCTGAATTGGGCGACCTCTCGCGGGAGACTCGGCGAACGTTTTTGAGCAGCGACGGACGGGCCGCTCTGATTGAAGTGTTGCCACGGGATTCAGTTTCACTGCGCCAACAGGTGAATTGGGTCAGGGATCTGAGGAGGACTGGCGCGACAGCTCTTACCGGGGTGCCCGGCGCCACACTGCTGATTGGCGGCATTCCGGCGCTGAACGCCGATTATCAGACGATTGTCGCCGAACGCTTTGTGCCGGCAATGTCGCTGGTGGTGGTGGGGACGCTGCTAGCGCTGATCGGCGGATTTAGATCCCTCTTTGTTGCCGTAAAGGCCATCGTACTGAACCTGGTTTCTGTTGCCGCCTCATTCGGAGCATTGGTCCTGGTATTCCAGGATGGACACGGTTGCGCGTTGCTGGGAGTTCCCGGCGGAACGGGGAGCGTGTTTCCCCTTGTTCCTATCGTCACCTTTGCCATCGTCTTCGGACTCAGCATGGATTACGAAGTGTTCCTCGTAGCGCGCGTTCTCGAAGCCAGAAGGAGCGGACTGAGCGAAGTGGACGCAATCCCGGAGGGAATGGCCCGAACCGCAGGCCTGATTACGAGCGCCGCCGCCATTATGATCGTGGTATTCGCTGCATTTACCTTCGGAGATTTCCTGGTGGTGAAGATGATTGGATTTACTCTGGCGGTCGCCGTCCTGATTGACGCGACACTGGTTCGCATGGTGATTGGCCCCGCGCTGCTTCGCATTGCGGGCGATTGGAACTGGTGGCCCGGCGGGCTCGGCACTGCTGCTCATCGGGATCATTGACGGGCAAAATATGGCTGGGCTTCTGGACTGCCGGACATCGGACGTAATCTTACCCCTACGTAGGAGGGTAGACGCAGGGGATCGGGTCAGACCTTGAACTTCTTCTTAAGATAGATTTCCAGCATGTCGGGCATGTAAATTTGTTGGTACTCTTTCGAGACGAGGCCTACCCGTTCAGCTTCTTCCTTGCCCAGTTTCCGCAAACGCCCCGACGCTGTTTCCGCCGCGCCGTACGGACCGGTCTCGGAATCGGGGTCTTTCGGGTCAGGATAGTGATAGATCTCGGGATCGCTGGGGAAAAGGGCGAGTAGCTTCTCATCGTGATCGATGATCTTCCAGCGGCCGTCCTCGATGAAATCGTCTCCGCTATAGATCGGACTTGGCTCGGTTTCCGGAGGCGCAGCATGGGAGATGGGCCTGGGCTTGTTCACGCCCCGCAATAGACCGAACGCGGTTCCAAACGCGTTCCTGGCTACGATGACCGCGATGAAAAATTTATCGCCATCGCCGGGGATCGCAACAAGATCGCCGACTTTGCCGGTGATCTTCTTGCCTTTCCTGATCTCGAGTTTCACTTTTGCCGCGTCCGCAGGGTGAATGCCGGCAACAATTCCTTCGCATTGCCGCACCGCTTGCAAAAGCAGATCGCAGAGCTCAGCCTTTGACAAGCGCTGCCCGCGCTTCTTGAAAGCCTTCGTCAAGTCGAGAAACAGATCGCTCGCTGCAACAAAGGCGGCATCGTCCAGGTCGTCGACGGCATCCGACGACCCGCCAGACTGAGCCGCGGCCTGCGATGCGCCATTCTTCAATTCAAGGTTCAGAGACAGGATCTCCGACACCTTCACGTCGGAAAACGGCTCAACGCTCAGAGACTTCAGTCCCCATGTCAGCACCTCGAAGAGCTCCGCGGGCGACGGAAGCCGTCCGAACTCGTCGGAGATTTCGTTCGCGAGGTTACGGAGACCTTCGCACGCCAACTCAATTGGATCATTGCCGCTTTCAGCCATCTCCTGCATCTTCTCCTAACCGCACCCTTCGCGGTATTTCTTGTACTCGTTGTATTCCTTGCGTTTGCTCTCGGCAAGTGGGTCTTGCCGATTGCCGCGATAATCCTCGCCCTTTCTTCCGATGATCGTTTGGTTGTCTTCGGCGAGTTTCTGTTCCATTAAACGCGACTCTCCATATGTGCGCGTGCCGGGCTTGAGCTCGAAAACGTCGCCCTTCGACGGATTGAAACGATTGTGATTCTGGCGATGGCGATACTGCACCTGAGCCGCTGTCACATCGGGACCGAACATTCCCGAATAATAGATTTTGCCCGTCGCATCCTTGAGCACATAGTTGCGATAGCCGGGCCTGTTGAGGTACGCCAGGCGCTTCGGCTTGATGTTGTGGACCAGGATTCCCGCATGTCCGACAAAGTAGTTCTCGGCGCTTTCGATGGAGAGGTTGTAGGTCTTCTCGTTCTCAGGCAGCGGCAGGAATTCGACGCTAACAACGGGCAGCGTCTCGCCGTTCTGCCGGAGCAGAACCATACCGGGACGCAGCTCTTCGGCAGCCATCCAGCACTGCTCCGATTCAACCCAGAACGGATGCGATTTCGTCGCTCGCAGATCCTCGACGCCCGTGCCGATCTTCACCCATTCGGTTGTCGACCCATGGACTATGGCACGAACTTTTTGCGTGACGACGGTTCGTGACAACTCGTCAAAGGCGTAAACCGTGTCTCCGGTTTGCACGGCTTCAATCGCCACAAGCCCATTGCAGGTCGCCACCAAGGTGCCCGCGGGGAAGCAGATTGCCGGGTCGACATCCTTCTCTTTGGGGTCTTCTGCCGGCTCGGTTTCCGGAACATCTTCATCGAAATCCGAAGCGCCCCCGGACCCTCCTGACTCTTCATCTCCTTGCGTCTTTTTGTTTTTCGCTTCGTTTTCAGTTGGCTTTGTTTCCTTATCCGCGGGCGCTTTATCGTTCAGTTCGCCGCCTTTCACCTCAGCGGAATTCTTCTTCGCGATCGGCTCGGCGACGTCTTCCGGCATGCGCACGATCCTGCCGTCCTTGGTGACTGCGTCTACCGTGGACCTGGACGACGGCGGCTCGTAGGGTTTCTCGCCCGCAGCGGGCTTTTCATGAGTCAGCAGTTCCACGATTGCCATGATGCCGCCCACTATGATCGCTTGTGATAGCGCGTGTCCAGCCTGGTCGATCTGGCACGTGTTGACCGCCTTCATGGCGGCGAAAAATTCCAGCAGATCGCCAACGATCTCAAACAAAAGCTGTCCGACGAAGATCAGGGTAATGGCATCGGCGATCCAGCCAACCGGCGTGCCCTCGACGGCGATAAACACGACCGCAAACGCGATCATCTGCGCGATATTGCCAGGCGAGAAAAAGCCGTCGAGAGCAGCAATGGCGTCGGCGCCGAGGTGGCCCTTGGCAGCTTCCCATGCGCGCGAAAGCTTCTGTTCCGAACTGAGCTTCGTAATCTCAGGATCCTCTTCGGAGGGACATGACGGCTTCTCTTCCGGGCCGATCTTAGGCGGGTTTTTGCATTCTTCATTTGTCGGGAAGATATTCTCGCCGGCATAGCCGGTCTGTTGTTTGCAGGTTTCGTTCTTTTGGTCGACTTCCGGCTGGTCGAGCGCGCCCGAGCGATCGCCTCCGCACCCGGTCAGCCGAATCACGCATTCGAGTTGCTCGGTTCGATGGGCCTCGGCCGCAGCCTTGGCTTGGAGCTCCTGATCTTGAGGCGGTGCACCAGCATCCGCAATTTCTTGATCGGCTCCCTGATCCTGCTGTTTGGCTTCGGCCACAGGTGGGGGCGCGGCCTGCTGCTTCGGCTGTGCTCCAAGCATCTGGCCGGTTATCTGCGCGACGTTCGAATCGGGACCTACATCGGGATTCTTCACCGCTCCGTCATGGAGAGACTGGATTTGCCCCCGGTTCAACTTCCGCAGGCGCGCCTTTATATCGTCTGGGCTGAAGCCGTTCAGATTTTTGGCCGCCTCGCCAAATTCGCCGGCCCCCAGGTTCTCGCGATAGTTCACATCGAGGCTTGCCCAGCGTGTAACCTGCGCGACGTTCGAATCGGGACCGACTGCCTTGTTCGCGATGGCTCCCACATAAATTGAAGCAATCTGCGACACAGGTTTCGGGAGCATGCGGTGGATGTCGTCGATGTTGAAGGCGTTCAACACCTCGGCGGCGTGTTCCCAGTTGCCCGCTGTAACCGAGTTCTCGTAGTCCTGCCTTTTGGCTTCGGTGTCGGGGTCGGGCTCGCGCGCGACGATCGGGGCTGCGGCGCGGGAAAATTTCGGCGCGCTTCCAGAGACGGCCGGATAGCCGCCGTTGTGCCTGAGCGGACTGTTGCTTCCTTGCTGAACCGCGTGCGCCAGCTCGTGCGCCAACAGGCGCTGGCCTTCAGTGGAGCGGGGCGAGTATTGGCCGGCAGCGAAGGCGACCCGGTCGCCCACAGTGTAGGCAAGAGCATTGACGGCACGGGCCGACTGGGCCGCTTGCGCGTCGGTGTGCACGCGGACCTGGCTCAAGTCGTAACCCAAGCGTGGCTCGAAGAATGCGCGCGTGTGTGCATCGAGCGGCTGGCCGGGCGAGCGCAGAACCTGATGCACGCTGGGCGGCGCTTCAACGGGCACGACCGATGATTGCGCCTTGAGCTGCAGCTTCTCTTCCTTCTTCTTCTTGCACTCTGGGCACTCGCCACCCGAGCCCCCGCATGTGCACTTGCGGCGCAGAGCCGGCGCGGCGCCGGATGCGGCGATCTGCGGCGAAGGAACGTGCAGGTTCATCACCTGATCGGCAACCTGATCGGCCTCAGCCTCCAGCGGATCGGTTGTGGAGCCGATCGCGAGTTTGCACTGGAGAGGCAGAAGAGGACCGGAGCGGGAGG
>JBAWFY010000382.1:0-9114 GCA_049592335.1 Occallatibacter sp. | reverse complement strand
ACTGAGAACTGATCACTGACAACTGGTTTTTTCGATGAGGTGAGACGGAATCTAGGCGGCCGGAGCCGCCGCGCGCGCGATAGCGAATGCGGGATGGAAGGCGTGGTGCATGGAAATCATTATAAGGCAGGAACGTAGACACCCGTGCCCCAACCTTTCCGCATGATTTGCGAAAAGGTTGAGACAACGGTTTGCTGAACGACTCCTACTTGCTGGTTTGTCCGCTGGTGTTTGACACGATCAGGCTCGAAACGTTGACAGGTTCGAAATCCGACAGCTTGATCTTGTTCAGGCAGGCAAGATCGCTGTCGTTCCAGCGGGCGTCGGGCGTGCCGATCAGGTCTCCGCTCTCGCCGTTGTCGGCAAGAATGATGCCGTAATTACGCATGCCGGTGATGATGATGGCCGCTTGCGGACTGGTAGCGGCGCAGGCCGGCGACTCCACCGAGGCCTTCAGCCTGTAAATCTCCCCTGCCGGTCCGCTCCAGGTGCAGGTTGCGGGAGGCGTGGACTCGGAGATTTCCGACATTACGGAGATCGAAGTTCCGGCGGCGGTTTTGCACAATCCCACGCCCGACGTGTGCGTCGCAGGCCACACCCAATAGTTGACCATGTGATTGAGCGTGAATCGTACCGGATGCTTGACCGCTCCGTTAGGCGCGGTGGGCGTACCGGTTCCGATGACCTCGTCGGCATTCACCAGCAGCGGAGCTACGGGCAATCCCGCGGCGTCGGAGGTTCCCTGGCCTTCGGGCGGGAGGGCGTTGCCGTTTGCGTTGGCCCAAAGCGCATTCGAAGAATCGGTCCAAGGACCATCCTCGTAAATCGCTTCCCACATTTCGTAGAGAGCCGGATTGGACGCGGCGCCGATGGATGATGTCGAGGGTCCCGGCTCAAGATACACGAGCACATGACGGTCGCCGCCTGAGTATTTGGTGCCCTCGACCGGCGCGTAAGAGGGGATGGGGCCCGCGGTGAACATCGCACTGTAGAGCGTGGTCGCAACGCTCACGCCGGGCTGGTTATACGGCACCTCGACAGCCGGAATTCCCCAGGGGAACGAACCTCCGCCCTTGTTGCCGAAGAGCGGCTGGATGGGCTCGCTGAGATAGGCGCTGTAAATGGCCGCGGCGGGCGATGTGTCGACGGGAAGACCGGTAGTCGCCGCATCCACGCGATGGTGGAAGATGGAATTGGCGGGGAAGATATTCGCCAGGAACGCGCTGTTGCCATTGATCTCAAATAGGATTTGGGCCGTGGCCTGATTGCCTACGGAGTCGGTGACAACGATCTCGGGGATGTATTTGCCCTGGCCGCCGATCGTGGCCGCGGTAATTACGCCGGTGGACTCGTTGATCGACATGCCTTCAGGCAGCGGCGCGTATTTGCCGTTGCTGTCGACGGTGAACGTGTAGGGCGGCGTACCGCCAGTGGCGGCGATGGTGCAGCCTGTGTAGGCCGTGGTCTGCGTTCCTCCGGGACAAGAGGTGGTGGTGATGGCAAGCGCGACCGTTGCTGTGGCCGAGGACGTGACCGAGCCGGCTGCGTTCGTCGCGGTGAGCGTATAGGTGGTGGTTTTGGTGGGAGCTGTTGTGACGTTGCCGCTCGCGGATGTGGACGCGACGCTCCCCGGCGCGATCGAGATTTTGGTAGCTCCCGTGGTGCTCCAGGTGAGCACGAAGCTGTTGCCTCCCGAAGACGACTTCTGGCCGGCGGCTGTAAAGGAATTGATGACAGGTTTAGAGGCGGCGCGGCAGGGGACGGAGACCCCCGGCGCGATAAGGACGAAGAGTAGCGCGCACAGCCCGATGGAGCTGCGCAGGAAGCATTCAAGCTGAAATCTGCAGACGGAGATGATGGAACGCATGATCCCTTTCCGGCGTCTTCCGGGAGCTCGGCCGGCTGCGGCGGAGATCGCAGAAGAATCGCCAGTCATCGCACATGCGGAGAACTCGGGCCTATGTCGATCAGAGAAAATGGACGCGCTGCTGCCGGGCCCGCTCTTGCTGCGAGATCGATAGCGTGACCGTTGGCCTAGGTCGATTGCCTTGGCTTTTGGAATCCTGTCGATCATGGTACGGCAAATGCGGAATCGTCAAGGTGACGCAAGTCATCAATGATGTCGTCCCTGATTCTCGAAAGCACCGGAATTTATACTGAAAGCACTCATGAGCACTTTTTTGCCAGTAGACGAACAGATGGACCTGCTCCAAAAGGGCGCGGCAGAAATCATTCGCGTGAGCGACTTGCGCGAGCGTCTGGAAGAGAGCCGCAAAACCGGTCGCCCGCTGCGCGTGAAAGCCGGCTTCGACCCCACCGCGCCCGACCTGCACCTGGGCCACACCGTGCTCCTGCGCAAGCTGCGCCACTTTCAGCAGCTCGGGCACACGGTCATTTTTCTGGTGGGCGATTTTACTTCGCTCATCGGCGACCCCACGGGCCGCAACGTGACGCGCAAGCCGCTGACCAGAGAGCAAATTGACGCGAACGCCGAGACCTACAAGCAGCAGGTCTTCCGCATTCTCGACGAGAATCTGACCGAAGTTCGCTACAACTCCGAGTGGCTGGGCAAGCTCGGCTACGAAGAGACGATCCGGCTCACCGCGCACTTCACCGTCAGCCAAATGCTCGAGCGCGACGACTTTCACAAGCGCTTCCAGGCCGAGCAGCCCATCAGCCTGCACGAGCTGCTTTATCCCGTGATGCAAGGCTACGACTCGGTGGCCCTCGAGGCCGACGTGGAACTGGGCGGCACGGATCAGCGCTTTAACCTGGGCTGCGGGCGCGAGTTGCAGCGCCACTACGGCCAGAAGCCGCAGATCGTGCTGATGACGCCGATTCTCGAAGGTCTCGACGGCGTGCAGAAGATGAGCAAGTCTCTCAACAACGCTATTGGGATCAACGAGCCGCCCGCGGAGATGTACGGCAAGCTCATGTCAATCTCGGACGAGCTGATGTGGAAGTACTGGGTCTTCCTCACCGACCTCCGCCTCTCCGAAGTGGAGGCGCTCAAGGCTGGTGTACTTGCGGGTACGCTGCACCCGATGGAAGTGAAGAAGAGGCTGGCGCGGACAATTACGGCAGGATTTCATGGAGAGGTTGCCGCGCAAAGCGCAGACGAGAACTGGGCGCGGATGTTTCAGCAAAAGGATGCCTCAGCACTGGCAGAGGAAGTCCATGTCGACTGGGAAAAAGTGGTCGTAACAGATGCTGCATACCTGCTGAAGCTTCGAGCAAACCCGAAGATGCCCTTCAGTGTGAATGTTGGGAAGCTCTTGGTTGCGCTCGATATCTGCGAATCGCGTACCCAGGGTGATCGCCAGGCATCCATAGGAGTAGCTATCGATGGAGCCAAGAGAGTCGGACCACTGCTGGAGATCCCGGGACGGCCGAGCCGTTTCACAGTTCAGGTAGGCAAACGGGCGAAGGTTGCGTTGATTAGTTAGTTCCCTGCGCCTCCTCCATATCCGGCTCGGTCCAAAGCAAAATCGCCGGCGGCAAGGAGACGTAAAGGAAGATGATTGCGAAGAGCAGGAAGAGCGGCAATTGGATGAGGAACACCCGGACCACCGGCGGCAGGAGCGGCGTGATCGGGTTCGGTTCCGGGAACAAGCCGACGACAGCCCAGAACACAACCACGATGAAAACTCCCAGAACGCGGTAGGCCCTGGCGAACGCGTGCTCGCGGCGATGGGTTTCGCGTTCGTCATCGCGCATGCGCCATGCGCCTCCGAGCCACGTCAAGACCATCAGGAGCGCAACCACGATAAAGGCCAATCCGCTGACGATCCATGCCGCGAGATAAGAAGGCGGGGGATGGATTCGATTATGGACAATGGCAAGGTCGAGCACCGCCATCAGGGCGTAAAAAAGCACGACCAGCCAGCGCCGGCGCGCGCGAGATTCGAAACGGATGCGGATGTTTCCTACGGAATAATCGGTGTTCATGGTTTCCCCTTTTCCTGGGATTGTGTTCCATATAATTGCTGGCTCAACGGTTTTAACGGCTCGGTAGAAAAAATCGCCTCGACAGGCAAGCCGAAATAAGCAGCGATGGCAAACGCCAGCTTGAGGCTCGGCCCGTACTCGCCGCGCTCCAGAAACCCAATGGTCTGGTAGTTCACGCCCACGGCGTCAGCCAGGTTCTGTCGGCTGACGCCGCGCTCAGCCCGCAGTACGGCGATGCGGTTGTAAAGGCCGCTTTCGCCGGATTGAGGTGACCTTCTCTCGTTTTCCTGCACAATATTATGTTATGTATACACAATAAATATGTCAATAGGAAAACAAAAATAATCTTTGTCGCGTAAATGAGGGAAGGTAAGGCTGGATTTCCGCCGAGTTCCGGAACTGTTCGTATCGAGTGGCCGTCTTGCGCACATGGCTATTCTACAAACGCCAAATGGCGTATACTTGGTCAGAGAGGTTTTCTGATGGCTACGGTTTCTGTTGCGGCGGTGCTGGGCGGCAAGGGCGTTCTGGGCGGAATGGGGCAGAAAGCGCCGGCGCTGGCGCAGTTGGTGCGCGAGGGGTTGCCCGCCGAGTCGCTTCTGCGTTTGGCGGAGCGGTTGGATTTGCGCCAGGCGGAGATCTCCGCGCGCATCGGCATTCCGCAGCGGACGCTGACGCGGCGCCTCGCGCGGCATGGGCGATTGACGGCGGCCGAAAGCGATCGCACAGTGCGGCTGGCGCAGGTGTTTGCAAATACTGCCGAGACGCTGGGCAGCGAAGAGAAGGCTGCGCAGTGGCTCAAGACGCCGAATCGAGCGCTGCGTGGAGAACGCCCGCTGGACCAATTGGATACAGATCCTGGAGTGCGCGAGGTCGAGGACGTGTTGGGCCGCATCGCTTACGGCGTTTACAGCTAATGCAAGTCTGGCGCATTTGCCGCGCGCTCTTCGCGGCCGAAGCATTCTCCGGCGAAGGAGCGCGGCGCTTCGGTGGGCGCTGGAACTCGCGCGGTATGCCGATGGTCTATGCATCGAGTTCGCTGGCGCTGGCCGCAATCGAACTGTTCGTGCATCTCGATCCCAATCAGCAACCGGACGATTTGGTGTACGTCTCGGCGGCTCTGCCTGCTGGTGAGCCGCTGCGGAGCGTCGCAGAAAAGGATTTGCCGGCCAGTTGGTGGCTGATGGAAAACTCTGCTGGACTCGAGGCGACGCGGGCGCTCGGCGATGCGTGGGTAAAGGCTGGTGAGTCGCTTGCGATGGAGGTTCCGTCGGCGGCACTGCGGCCGGAACGCAACGTGCTCATCAATCCTGCCCACGAGGCAGTGAAGGAGATTGTCGTTGCTGACCCCGTGCCATTTGTCTTCGATGCGCGCATGTTTACCAGCCGCGCAACGCGACGGTCAAGTTCACACGCCCAGCGCAAAGGCGCGCGCTGACTCCAATAGCTTCGCCACCAATTCTTTCGAGCACGATTCTGTATAGATGCGCATGAGCGGCTCGGTGCCGCTGGCGCGGAGGAGCAGCCAGGTTTCGGCGGCGTTCGGTTTCTTCTTTGCTTCCGGATTGTCGAGATAGAATTTTACGCCGTCGAGCGTTTCTGTGCGCAGGATGGGCATTCCCGCGAAGGTCGCATCGCCTGCGGCGAGCGATTTTGCCTGTGCGATGGCGGCGTTCTTGATCTCGTCCGGAATGTGCAGATCGATGCGGCCGTACTGGTGCTCGCCGTACTCGGCCTGGAGATCGGCGACAAGTTGGCCGAGAGTTTTTCCCTCTTCGGCCATGACGTTTGCAAGCAGCAGCGAATTGAGCAGGCCGTCGCGCTCGGGCAAATGGCGCTGGAAGCCGATGCCGCCCGACTCTTCGCCGCCCATCACGATTTCGTGCTCCAACATGTAATCGCAGACAAACTTGAAACCGATGCCGTGCTCGATCAGCTCGCGGCCGTGCTTTTTGCAAATCCGGTCGAGCATCTTCGTCGTGTTGAACGCGCGCGTCACCGCGCCGGGCCAGTTCTTGCGCTTGAGCACCCAGCTCAGCAGCACGGCATAGATTTTGTGCGGGTCCACGAAGTTCCCGTGCTCGTCGGTGGCGCCGATGCGGTCGGCGTCACCATCCGTGCAGAGACCCGCCTGGCAATGGTGGGCAACCGTAGCTTCGCCGAGCGCGCGGATGTGCGGCTCGATCGGCTCGGGGTTGATGCCGGGAAAGAGCGGATCGGGATTGGAACGGATAGGAACGTTGGCCACGCCGATGCGGTTGAAGATGTCCGACAGGATTGTTCCACCCGCGCCGTACATGGAGTCGATGCAGAACTTCATTCCCGATTTCGCGATGAGGTTGAGATCGGCGAAGCTCTCGATGGCTTTGAGGTAATCGGGCAGGAAATCGGCTTCGACAATCGGGGCGGGCTGCGCAGGGCGGGGAACGGGCTTGCCTAAGTACGACTCGATGGCCGCGATCATGCTCGGCTTGCCCGAGCCGCCGTACCAGCCTTTGTACTTTACGCCGTTCCATTGCGCGGGATTGTGCGAGCTGGTGATCATGATGCCGCCGGCAGCGCCGCGCTCGCGCACGGCATAGCTGAGCGCGGGCGTGGGTGTGATGGCGTGGGCCAGCTCGACGCGAATCCCGGTGGCCGCGACAACTTCAGCACAGGCGTGCGCAAACGCTTTCGAACCGAAGCGCGTGTCATAGGCAATGCAGATGCCTTTTTTAGGGTCTTCCTCGGCGTGAATGTAGGCGGCGATGGCTTCGGCAGCGATGCGCACGTTGGCGAAGGTAAAGTCGTCGGCGATGACGCCGCGCCATCCATCGGTGCCGAATTTGATGACGGGATGAGGCATGGGATGATTGCGATCTCCCTCGGGACAAAGGTAAACGATAGCAGGCAGTGCGGGGTCGGCGCACGGGGAAGCGGTCAGCTTGCCATTCAGGTTCGTGCGTATTATGTTTTGATCTCCCACAGGATATGGAAGAAAGTCAGATCGGACGGGAGGAATCTGGGCGAGACAGCGGCTGCAGTTGCGCGAAGGAGGCCGAGCCAATGAACAAGCCGAAGCCGGGAGACAAAATTTACGTCGAGGGGACGATCTATTTGCACCACGGCGTGGACGACTTTCATGGTGGAATCTGCACTGTGAAGACGGCGAAGACCAGCATGCAGAGCAACGGGAAAGAGATTACCGATGTTGAGATCGAGGAAGACCCCGGGACGATGTATCGCTGGGACGGATATCTGGAGTTGTACCAGGAAGAATGGCGGAAGAGATACGGCGAACGGCAGGGGCAACAGGCGCCGGATCTTCGTCCAGAGTTCAACGACGATTGGTCGGATAGCTAATGCTCAAGCTGTGTGGCGTACTCGTGTCCGGAAATTGTACAAACTCGGTTGGGAAAGATTAAAGATTCGCCTCGATCCGCCGATAGCCACGGCAGAAGTCGAGAAGCGAAGATGGAAATCGCCCCCATTCCCGGAATTCGCGCGCTGACGGCAGTGAAAGCGCCGCGGGCGGACTTCCGGCCGCCTGAGATCTTCGATCTCGAAGGCTCAGCGCGAGCGGGAGATGACCAGGCACAGCGGCAGGGAAGAAAGGCCGCGGGCGCGGAAGAGGATGTCGAAGACGACCTGATGCTTGAAGACGAGAACGAGTCTGGCGGAGCATCGAACGTTAATTATTTTGCGTAGAGCGGAACCGTGGAATCAGGAAATGCTCTTGTGCCGGCTAAGTCCGACCGAACTTTCGGTATCTCGTGCCAGAAATAAATCCCTAATTGTCTTTTCTCCACAACGTGTCGCCGTTTGGAAACGTGTGTTGACATGTGAATGCGGTTTGAAGATATGTCTGAAAGTAAGCGATCGTAACGGGGCAGGGATGACCGAGACCGCACCACCAATCTACGGTCTTTTCCCGAAGTATATAGCGCACCTTTTTTGACTCGATCTGTTGAATGGCTAATTCGATATCCTCCACGCGAGGCGCATCCCAAGGGTCCAGGCTTGCAACGTAGAGTGGGTTCTTCAAACGGAGAGGTAGATAGACGCCGGTCCAGTCTACTTCAAGAAATGGATCTCCCGGCTTTGTCAGTCGCTCAATCCAATGCAGTTCGTCGTATTCCTGAGGAGACGTGGCGAAGTACCCACCTGGAAACTCAGCTTTTACCGAGTTGGAAGTGTGGACAGCGATCAACTGTTCCGCGGCCAGGCCCAGAACCAAGACCCAACCGAGAGTAAATGCGTAGCGCATCAAACGCGGCGTCTGCGCGAGCATCCAGACAAACAGGATCACGCCGAAAAGCGATACGGTGAACACGCGAAACCATGTGACGGCCACAGTTATTTCCGCAAGCAGGAGGGATCCGACGACAGTTAACAATGTGAATCTTTCCCAGGGGAAGGAGCTGTTGTTTCTTTGTGACCAGCAGAGCCAGAAGGCTACACAAAAGACTGGCGGGAGCAGTACGAGTATTGAGAGATAGGGCACGGATTTCAGGAGGCTCATCGGCGTCAATGGTTCCGAGAGCGGTCCCAGGAGACCGAACGACCACATGCCGGGAGAATAGGCCTTGAACTTCCAGACATAAATTACCTGGCAATACCAAAGCTGTTTCAGGCCAACTGTGCCGATAGGGTAGGCGTTGAGAAGGAAGAATGCCGGAGCGAATCCAAGCAGCAACGAGGCCAGGTTTCGGATGAATTCGGCAGGACGGCCTCTGGTGTGGACGTGCCGCCAGACAAGAAAGAGGCTAACTCCTACGAGTGCAGTCGCCCCATGAACCTGGTTGAAGAAAGCCGCCACAGCGAAGAGGATTCCCGCTATAGCCAATCGAGCGCGGCTAATCCCTCCCATCAGCACATTCAAAGCGCCGGCGATCGCCAGTACCGCGAAGAAGTGATGCGTTCCGTTAGGAGACTTGCCATAGACGAAAACCGAATACAAAGCCGTCGTGAGGCAGGCTAGATGGTCCTTCATCAGCTTGGCCGAGATAGAAAAGCACAACCAAGCAAGACCAACCCCCAAAGCTAGATCGACAAGGTTCGTAACCCAGACGCGCGCCCCAAACAAGCTAAACACAGCGGCATACAAATAATCGGTGCCCGGCGGAATAAAGCGAAAAAAATCCCGATAGATTTGCTCGCCGTCGAGCATACGCATGCCTTCCATCC
>JBAWFY010000381.1:0-15699 GCA_049592335.1 Occallatibacter sp. | reverse complement strand
GTCGAGTGCAGCCGGTCGACCGCCTCCGTTGCAATATCCAATGCCGTGGCGAAGCCGAAGCTAGCGTCCGTCATGGCCACATCGTTATCGATGGTCTTGGGCAGCGTCACGATGTTGACGCCCGCCTGATGCAGGCGCAGCGCGTTCTTCTGCGTGCCGCCGCCGCCCAGGCAAACCACGCAGTCGATTCCCCACTTCCTCAGGTTGTCGCGGATCACGCCTGTCATGTCCCGCGTGCGTCCGTTCACCACCATGCGATGCGGCTTGTCGCGGCTGGTGCCCAGAATCGTTCCGCCCGTGGTCAGAATCCCCGAGAGCGTAGAGCGATCGAGCTCCAGCCGCCGGTTCTCGATCAACCCCCGAAACCCGTCGCGGAAACCCACGATCTTCATGCCGTAGAAGCCCATCGCAGCCTTGCCCACGCCACGGATCGCCGCGTTCAGGCCGGGACTGTCCCCGCCGGCCGTCAGAATGCCAATACACTTCGCTTTTGAAGCCATCATCAACACTATGGGGTACGGGTCGAGTTCTTGTCGAGACGATTGTTTGGCCCATCTCTTCCTCAGTGATCGGAGATGCGTTGCGCCTGGCGACTCACGCCCTCAGTCCCAAAGTCCCTCAGTCCCGTAAAATCTTCCCGTGGACCTTCCCTTTGAAGTATTGAAGACCAGCGCCGCCGGCGGACGCCGCGCGCGTCTTCATCTGCCGCATCAGACCGTCGAAACCCCAGTCTTCATGCCCGTCGGCACGCAGGGAACGGTCAAAGCAGTTCCGCAGGACACGCTCGAATCGCTCGGCGCCGAAATCATTCTCGGCAACACCTATCACCTCTACCTGCGTCCTGGCCACGAAGCCATCCGCCGCATGGGCGGTTTGCACAAATTCATCAGTTGGCCCCACGCTCTGCTCACCGACTCGGGCGGTTTCCAGGTTTTTTCGCTCAACGAGCTGCGCAAAGTAACCGACGAAGGCGTGCATTTCCGGTCGCACCTCGACGGGAGTTCGCACTTCTTCACGCCGGAGCACTCCATCGACGTACAGATCGCGCTCGGCGCCGACATCTGCATGGCTTTCGACGAGTGCACGGAGTACCCCGCCGATCGAAGCCGCGCCGAAGAGAGCCTGCGCCTCACGATGGCATGGGCGCGCCGGTCGCTCGATCACTTCCGCGCCAATCGGCAAAATGTCCCGTGGTTCAATCCAAAGGCCTGCTGCATGCAATGCTTCGGCATCGTGCAAGGTGGCATGTACACCGACCTTCGCCGCCAGTGCGCCGAGCAGTTAGTCGAAATGGATTTCGATGGCTATGCCATCGGCGGCCTGAGTGTAGGCGAGCCGCGCGAGCTCACGCTCGAAATCATCGCCGAAACCCTGCCGCTGCTGCCCAAAGACAAGCCGCGTTACGTGATGGGCGTCGGCTACCCCGACGAGATCGAGCAGTACGCGCGCCTGGGCGTCGACATGATGGATTGCGTCCTTCCCACCCGCGCCGCGCGCCACGGCCTGCTCTTCACCAGCGAAGGCCGCCTCAACATCAAGAACAAAAAGTACGCCGAAGACCAGAGCCCGCCCGACCCCCACTGCAACTGCCCAGTCTGCCACCGCTACTCGCGCGCCTACCTGCGCCACCTGATGCAGTCCGGCGAAGCGCTCTCCGGCACGCTCAACACCATCCACAATCTTGCGTTCTATCTCGGCATCATGCAGCGCGTGCGGGAATCCCTGGAAGGGGAGGGCGTGTAGCCGCAGACTGTCACCCTTCACTCATCAACGCGCTGGCTCGCATGATGCTCAGTCCGCGCGCTATTGTTACCAGCGCCGCCGCCCACAGCAGCGCTCCCGTTCCCATGGTCGTAAATCCTGGCAATCGTCCTGCGGGAACAATCACCGCAGCGGCAAATACCCACACCACCACCGCCGTCCCGGTCCCGTAGTGCAGCGGGTTGCGAAACATCCGTGCCAGCGGATAAAAATGCAGACCCACAATCACCGCCACCGCCGAAGGAAAATAATAGGCCCAACCAAACCGCTTGCAAATAAACCCGGCCGCAAAAATCGCCGTCCATTGAATCGCGTTGATCCAGACAAATGCGCGACCCATGCGCGGATCGTCCGGCACGCGAGGCCAGCGCTTTGCCTGGCGCCAGATATAGATGGCGGCCACAAATAGCGCCAGCATTCCTGTCATAACGCCTGTGGCCGTCGCGCCGGTAATCTCCTGCCTCATGCTCAACGACCAAAAGAGCCAGCCTGCTCCAAAGCCCGCGAAAACCATGATGCCCGTGGCTATGCTGGAGACACGATTTGCCGTCAACTCCGTTTGCATCGTCAACCTCCAGGGGGGAATTCTTTCTTCAAAGCGCCGCATTACCCAGCAGCTGCTTCAGCGCCGCCACATACTCCGCCAGCGCCGCGCGGCCCGCATCGGTCATGCGGTAAAGCGTCTGGGGCTTGCGCATCACAAATCTCTTCTCGACCGATAGGTAGCCTGCCTCTTCGAGCTTCATCAACTGCGCGCCCAGGTTTCCGTCGGTCGCGCCGGTTTTTTCGCGCAGCCATGTAAACTCCGCTGCGTCCACTCCCGAGAGCAGCGAAAGCAGCGCCAGCCGCAGCTTTCCGTGAATCACCGGATTCAGCTCCGGCAGCTCAGGCATGTGCCGCTCCGCTTGGTTTGCGCCCCCGCGCCTCGAGAATCATCGCGTAAATCCCGAACACAATCTGGCCCAGGAACGTCGCCCCGAGAAACGCGATCCCAACCACCGCCTGCGATCCAAAGGAAGCCGCTACGCACGCCACCCACCACACCAACGCGGCACAGAACTGCGCTTTCCATTTCAAGATCATCGCCGAGGTTGCATGCGCGGCGCCCACCATCGCTCCCACTATCGCAACGAACACGTGCGGTTCGTAGTGGCCGGATGCACTCAAACACACCATCACCAGCCCTACCGAGCTCCCCATCGCAATCCACACCGCGCCAACCGCCCGGCCGACCCCCGTGTCCGGATGACCGCGCTTGACGCGCGAGGCGATTGCCCAGCAAAGCAGCACTGCAACAGACATCGTCACCGGCCACGCCAGCCCGGGGGCCCACGCCGACCACACCGTCGCAATCAGGTAGGCCGCACCCCACAGCACAAACGCCCAGCCCCATTGTCGCGTCGAACGCCGGCCTTCGGCGATCATGGTTTCAACCAACTTCAGCCGTTCCGTCAACTCCAGATTGCTTTTCTCCGTGTCCAAAACGAACCTCCTGCTGTTCGGGGCTCTCTTCCCTCGTTCCCTTGTACCCTCGGTCCCTGCCTTCTCATGGTTCATGAGTCAGGAGCATCTCCACACTGCGCTGTGCCGGCCGGTCTCCCACCGTCACTTCCGTCGTCTCCTGCCACTCGCGCTTCGCGGTCAAGTGCATCGTGTTCTCGATCTTTGCCGGCCCTGACGCGAATCCCCACGAGAAACCGTCGGCAAACAACGTCAAAGGAGCGTCCACATAGCGCCCGTCGTGATACGCGCGAATGCGATAGGTTCCGGAAGCATCGTCGTAGGCGATAGTCGCCAGCGCCTCGAATGGGGTCTTGCCATCGCTGCCTGTGCTCTTGCCCTCAATCAGCAGCACCAGTCCGTCAAGCTTGAACTCGACATTCTCGTGTTGCGTGAGCCGCAGCGGTTCGCTGGGGCCGCGAACCACTGTCACCGGACCCGACCACTGCCCGGCAAGAAATGCCAGCTTGTGCATCGCCTCGCGTTGCGCATCGGCTCCGCTTTGCGCAGGCTGGGCTGCGGCAAAAGCAGTTGCTGCAAGAAGCATCGCTGCCCCTACCATCCGTTCGGCAACGCCGACCGTCATCCTGAACTTCGCTTTCCTCTTCATTGCAACCTCCTTGGGGATGTTTTCTGGTTCCTCGAACTCAGATTTCCGCTATGCAACTTCCCACCGTCTTGCCACTCTGCGCGCCGCCGCGAACAGCACCACCCCGATCCCGACGAGTACCGCCACCTGCGGCCACAATTCCTTCACCGGCAAATCGCGCCAGAACACCTTCTCGAATCCGTCGATGGCCCACGCATTGATCGTCATCAAGCCGGCCTTCTGCATCGACTCCGGCATCAGGAACCGCGGAAACATGCTGCCTCCGATCGACGACATAATCAAAATCAGCAGCGTCGACAGCGCGCCCAGTTGCGCCCGCGTCTTGCACGTGCTTGCCAGCAGCAACCCGAACGCCGCCACCGCAAATGCCGTCACCACTCCCATCACCGCAAACCCCGGCAAATGGTTGAAGAAGTCGAGCTTGAACACCGCCCAGCCCCACAGAAACATTGCCACCAGTTGCACAAACGCGAGCAGCGTGTTGAACACCAGCTTGCCCGCCAGCAGCCGCGTCATCGTCACGCGCGTGCTCAATACTCGTTCAAGCGTTCCGCTCTCGGCCTCGTCCAGCAGCGCTCCGGCCGACCCGCTTGCCGTGAACAGCAGGAACATCACGCCGATTGCCGCCGCATAGAACGAAATCATGGGGCTCTTCTTGTTTTGTCCCACCACTGCGCGCTGCTCTACGCGGACAATGCCCGCAAAGTTGTTGTCGTTCGATCCGCTCTTCGCCCCGCTCGCCGATGCTGCACTCGATGCGCCAACTTTGCCTTCCGCAATTTCCTTGCGCAGATCCGCCAGCCCGTCCTCCACCACCTTCTTCTGTTCCGGCGTAAATCCGCCGATGTACTTTTCGGCCGTGTTCATCCCCTCTTCCGCCATTACCGCAGGCATCGAGGTCATCGCGGTCTTCTGCAGCATCCCCATCACAATCTGCGGAGCGATCGAGTCGCTCTCATCGTTGAGCAGTTGGATCGTGCTGCCGCTCGCATCGGGCCCAAACGCCATCGGGTGCTGCCCAAATCCACTGGGAACGATCAGCGCCACCGGCGCATCGCCCGCCTTCACCGCGGCCTCGGCCGTCGCTGCCGTGTAATCGGCCGGAGGCGGCGCATTCTTGCTCTTCGCATCGGGCTTCGTCATCACAACCAACGACGGCTCGCCTTCCAGTCCCTTTACCAGGTCGCGCGAGGCTTCGCTCTGGTCCTCGTCCACCACGATCACCTTCACCTTCGGCGTCGCGTCATGTTGCCGCCCAAAGATCACGGCGAAGATGGAGAAGAACGCAATCGGTAGAACGAAGCTCAACACCAGCGCGCCCCGGTCCCGCCGAAGCGCCAATAATGCGGTCCTTGCCACTTGAAAAATCAATCTCGTAGCTCCCTTCCCGTCAGGTGCAGAAACACCGATTCCAGATTCGGCTTGCGCAGCGAAACATCTTTCAGCTCGAGGCCGGCTCGTGTCGCGTCCTCCAGGAGAGGCGCAATCTCTCCCGCCTGTTCGATCGAGAACTCCACGGTCTCGTCTGTCAGGTGCCCGTCATGCCGCGCCGCCCACGCGCGAATTGCGTCCATATAGCCCGCGAATCGCGCCACTACGTGGCTTCGCGTTCCAAACGACGCGCGCACTAATTCATCTTTCGCTCCTTCCGCAATCACTTTCCCGTGGTCGATGATCGCGATCCGGTCGCACAGACGCTCCGCCTCTTCCATGTAGTGCGTGGTGTAGATGATCGCCGTGCCCGCGCCCTTGAGCGCCTCGATCATCTCGAAGATCCGGTTTCGCGATTGCGGATCCACGCCCACCGTCGGCTCGTCGAACAGAACAATTCGCGGCCTGTGCAGCATTCCCGCCGCCATGTTCAGCCGCCGCTTCATTCCGCCCGAAAGGTTCCCCGCCAACTCGCTCTGCCGGTCTTCGAGCGCCGCCCACTGCAGACACCAGCGCATCGCCTCATTGAGGCTCGCGCCCGAAAGCCCGTAGTAGCGGCCAAACGCACCCAGATTTTCCCGGCAGCTGATCCGGGGATAGATCGCCAGCTCCTGCGGAACCCAGCCCAGAGCCATTCGCGCCGCCGTCGAGCCAGCCGCCGACCCAAACACAGCGACGCGTCCGCTGTTCGGCTTTACGCGTCCCACGATGCTCCGGATCAGCGTGCTTTTGCCCGCGCCGTTCGGTCCCAGCAGGCCCACGCACACGCCCGCGCGTACCGTCAGGCTCACGCCGTCAAGCGCCACCGTTTCGCCGAACCGCTTCACCAGCTGCTCAACTTCGAGCGGCATCGCCGTCTGCGCAATCTGCGTCTTCGTTTCCCATTTGGCTTCCAACCCTGTGACCTCCCCATGGCCGATCAAGCAAACCAAGCCTCGATAAAGAGTACTCTATAAAACAGAGTATCCGATGTCAAGACGTTTTCTCGCCTGCCTCTGACGAATCACGGCGTGAAATCTGTTTGGATAGTGATATTTTTCAATCTAAAAGACTTATATTCAAGCCGAATTAGCACGGAGCACATCCAGATACCGGGGGTTCTGCCTTAAAACGATAGACTCTCGCATCGAATCCAGCCAGAATCGGTCTTCTTCGCGCTGAATCGCTGCTCCGGCTGTAAAGCCAACACCATCTCCAGCCGTCCCGGCTCGGCAGAGTATGCGAACGCCCAAAGCTCTCGCGCCACGCGCCTGAAAACCCCTGCCCAATCTCCGGGCGAGGTCTGCCGGAAGAGCCACACCGTCGGGTACCACGGCGTGGTTTCGATCTCCTGCATCCAGCGCCAGTCCGCCTGATGCGGCAACATCATCAGCACCGGCTTTGCCATTGCGCCGGCAAGGTGCGCGATGCACGTGTCTGTCGTGATCACCAGATCGAGCCCCGCAACAATCGCCGCCGTCTCAGCCAAATCCTCGTCTCGGCTCGATCCATCCCACACAAAAACGTCCCTGGGCAAGTCCGCCAGTTGCTCCGCCGCGTCGCCTTTTTGCAGCGAAATCCACGTCGCTCTCACTACCGGTCCAACTTCGCGCAGCAACGGCAGCAAGGTTGCGAGCCGCATGGAACGTGCGCGGTCAGCCTTGTAACGCGGATTGCCAGCCCAGGCCAGCCCTACGCACAACCCATCGCCGGCGCTCGGAAACTGCGCGCGCTTCTGAGCAACAAGCTCGGCATCCGCGCCCAGATACGCGCCCTCCCACGGAACCGTATCGGTGCGCGTCCCAAAGACTGCAGGCAAACTCAGCAGCGGACACTCAAAGTCGAACTCCGCGGGATCCGTTCCCAGCACTGCCGTCTCCGCCCGCCCCGCGCGCACCACGGCCAGCGACCGCATCAGCCGCTCCGCTGCCGGCTGTACCTGCAAAATCGGCAACCCGCCCCGCGCCGCCACCAGCGCTGCATAACGGCAGAACTGAATCGTGTCGCCCAGTCCCTGCTCGGCATGGAGCAGCACGCGCTCGCCCTTCAACTCTTGACCCTGCCAGCGCGGCTGCCGGCAAATTCTCGGCCTGCGATGCACCTCGCGAAATCCCCAGCGCGCCTCGTAGTGAGGCCAGCCCCGCTCCCAGTCGCCCAGGCGCAACTCGGTCAGCGCCAGGTTGTATTTAGCGCCCGCGCTGGATGGCTCGCGCTCGACAGCCAGTTCGTGCGCCGCAATCGCCTCATCCATCCGCCCCAGATCGAGCAGCGAATTGCCGCGGTTCGACGCCGCCGCGCGATTTCCTAGCTCCTCGGCGCGCTCGAAGACGGCGATCGCCTCCTCCTGCCGCCCTTCCAAATGCAACAAAATCCCGCGCAGATTCACGGCCTCGTCGAACTCGGGATTCTGCGTCAGCGCCCAGCGTAGCCACTCCCACGCCCCGGCCAGGTCCCGCTCGGCAACGCGAAACTGGCACCACGCCACCAGCGTCTCTACCTGGTTCGGATTCAGCTCGAAGGCCCGCAGTAAATACCTCTCGGCCAGCTCCGGCCGCAGCCGCTCCCGCTCCAGAATCGCCAGATTCAGCCAGCCCGAAATCAGATCGGGCCGCAGCGTCACGGCGCGCTTGAGCGCCGCTTCGGCGTAGAGGTCCTGTCCCTGCTCACGCAACAAATTCCCCAGGTTGACCCACGCGGCGGCAAAGTCGGGCCGCGCGGCAATGGCGCGCCGGTAGCGCCTCTCCGCCTCTTTTTGTCGTCCCAGCCGCATCAGCGCAAATCCCGCGGCAAACTCCGCTTCCGCCAGGCGCGGCCGCAGCGTGAGCGCAGCTTCGTACCGGGCGAGCGCATCTTGGTACCGCCCCAGAAAGGCAAGAGCATTGCCTAGCCCCAGATGCGCTGCCACCATTCCCGGCTTGTGACGGAGCGCGAGCTCAAACTCCGCAATGGCCTCCTCGCCCCGTCCTGCGGCCGTCTTCAATTCGCCAAGCCCCAATCGCGCCAGCGCATTCGTGCCGTCCAACTCGAGCGCCTGCTCGTACGCCTTCGCCGCTTCCTCGCGCCGCCCAGCGGCCTTCAGCGCGTGGCCCAGAGCAATCCACGCGGCTGCCAGCTCCGGCGCCGCAGCTACCGCGGCAGAGGCCATCCTCACGGCCGCATCGGTCTGGCGGCTCGCCATTGCCACCAGGCACATTCCCACCAGCGCCCCCGCATGTGCAGGATTCGCCTCCAGCATCTGCTGGTAGCCGCGTGCGATCTCCGTCAAACGGCCCTCGAGGCCCCAATCCTCTGGTTCTCCAACCGTCTCGCCACGCGCTTCGTTCGTCGCTGCCGCCACGCAGGCCATCTATGTGCCCCAACTTCCACGCGGCAAGTGGCCCTTGAAATTCGTCATGCATCGACCGTAGTTCCGCGCGCGGCTGCACTCAAGAGCGAACCGCATGCAACCAAAACAACTTGAAAGCTGAATTCCCAAAAGCTCCGCGCGTGCTGTTTCGGAACCGCTCACCCAACCTCCGCGCCGCAAAATAAAGCCCGCGTGAACCCTACAAAAGGGGGAGGGTAAGCGCACCGGCCCTAAGGCTATAATCTCGGCACAATGACCGAGAACGAACATAAGCTGATCGTCTATATGCTTGCGCAACAGAACATCCGCCTCAAAGCTCTGCTGGAAATTCTTGAGTCGCGCGGAATTCTCGAAGAGAACGACTTCGATGCCTTCGAGCATCTGGCCCGCGAGCAAATGGGCGACGATATGATGCTGGCGACGATGAATCAGTACAGGGAGTACGCAAGACTTCTCGGCCTGCAGGAATCGCTGCCGAAAAAAGACCTCATCTGATTTCCCGTGCTGCTTTCAGCGCCGCTCGAATCCAGCGCGAATTTCAAGCCAATTCGCCCCGTTAAAACCCGGCGCTATTATCGACTTGTGCTAGAGCCAGCCCTCTCAGGTCCCCGGCCCATTCCACACCACCGGCTTGGCGACATCCTGGCCAACGCCATTACCCACGGCATCGGCGCCGCGCTCGCCATCGCCGGAGCCGCGTATCTCATCGTGGCGTCCACGCGCGGATCGACTTTGGTCGTTGCGAGCTGCGCCATCTTCTCGGGCTCGCTGATTCTGGTCTACCTCTGTTCCACGCTCTATCACTCGCTGGTACGCACCCGCGCCCGCCGTGTCTTCCGCGTGCTCGACCACTCCTCCATCTACGTGCTCATCGCCGGCACCTACACGCCGTTTACGCTGGTCTCTCTGCGCGGCCCTCTGGGCTGGACGCTTTTTGGCATGGTCTGGACGCTGGCCGTGGCCGGCGTGGTCGCAAAAAGCGTGGCCATGGATCGCTTTACGCGTGGCTGGCCTGCTGTCCTCTCCGCGGCCATCTATCTTGTCCAAGGCTGGCTGGTGATTTTTGTAGTGCGCTCGCTGCTCCATGCTATCGGCTGGCATGCCATGGCCTGGCTCTTCGCAGGGGGTCTCGCCTATACGCTGGGCATCGTTTTCTTCGCCCTCGACCGCGTCCCCTACTTCCACGCCGCGTGGCACGTCTTCGTGCTCGCCGGCAGCATCGCCCACTACTTCGCCATCCTGCTCTACGTGGTCCCGGCGCGAGGGTAACGGTGTAGTTTGAAACTGTTTTGAAAGAACACGGCTTCATAGGTTGCCAAAAGAATCCCAAGAGAGCACGAAACGTGAAAGGGCACGACTTAATCTCGAACTTGACCACTACCGAACGCCAGGTAGTGGGCTACTTTGAAAATCGTCAAGCTTGAACCGCTTGAGCATTCATGCCATGATTGAGGCATGGCCAAAAGGAAAGTTCCATCGAAGAAAGCAAAAGCTCTGCCAATCGATGTAAACCAGCGTATGCATCTTTTGGGGAGTAGATCGACCGGGGAAACGGAGGCTAAACTCCCCGATGTGACCGCCGAAGAAATTAGCCGGGTCATGAGCGCGCTAGGTAGCCGGGGCGGCAAAAAGGGCGGCAAAAGACGCATGGAAACCATGACTCAAAAGCAGCGAAGCGACATCGCCTTTAGGGCCGCGCAAGCGCGCTGGAATAAGGAAAAAAAGGGCTGATCTGATACCCTGTCAATGTGCAAGGTTGGTGCATTTTTCGCGACGAAGTGCTTATTTTATTGACAATCGACAATTTTTCCACTTTTCTCAGAGTGAGGAAAAAAGAAGGGGCGTTACTCTCATGGTTCATCTTCCACCAAAGAAAGGTCCGCGAATGACTAGTGGCGTCCAAGGAAAAGATAAGACCGAAGATTTCGGTCGAGACGAGATGGAGACTGAATTGGATGCGTTTGCCATTAAGGTGCACACTGCCATAGAGGACGCCCGCAGCAAAATGAGCCCCGAGAGGCGCGCCGAGGCAGACAAAAAGGCAGAGGCTATTTTCGAGAAAGCCACCGTCTCCGCAAAATCTGCTCGTAGGTCTGCTTGAAGAGTTGAATCAATTCTTGTTTCACCTCTTCTGGCATTTCGGGTTGGTAGGTTTCGAGAAGCTCTAGGAACTCTGCCAACCTGTTTTCGCAGACTAGCCCGTGATACCTGCCAAGGATTTCCGGGGATAATTGGTAAGCCTTTCGGCGTGTGTACTTGGTCATTTGGCTTCTTTCGCAGCGTAGTATTTTCCATCGCTCTCGCGGATTACGAGCCCCTTCTTCACGAGCCTAACTAGCGCAAAGTTTACTGCTCCACGTTGTGCATTAACCGAGTTCGCAATTTCCTTCGGAAAGGCTGCTCTCGACTCTAAAAATCCAGCGATGCGCTCGTCTAGGCTGGCCACGGGGACGGTAACGATTTCCGGCGCGGCCTTGGAAGCCGTCTCTTTCCTTGCAGGTTTCTTGCGCTTTCCCTTGCCGCGTTTGGCTGGCTTCTTGCCGCTGGGGGCTCCAAGCTTCGCCCGGAACGCTTCGTTGTACCACTCCGAAAGGCCCCATCCATCATCAAACCGAAGCACCGCTCCTTCCTTCTTGAGTCGAAACAATGCACTGGTAATGAAGTTCCCAAAGTCTCCAGCCGATTCTAGGCCGCCATCACGAAGAGCCTGAGCAATTTCCTTGTTGGTTTGCTTTCTTCGGATGGCACTCAGGTAGAGCTTGATCGCCTCCGTTGCGGTTTTTCCGAGAAAAGCGCCGCGCGGAAGGTCGGCTGCTCCTGCGGGAATGACGGTAGGATTGAGAACAGATGGAACCGCTTGCGGGTCACCTGGCGCTCCGAGCGCACCGGCCACAATAGCTGCACGAATGGCCGTCATCGCCGCGTCCAGCGCAGATTTCTTCGCTTCCATGTCCGCTAAGAGAGATGCCAAATAGTCGTTCGTTTGCGGCTCTTTTTCCAAGACTTTTTCCTTCCTTTCTGGCTGAAACTGTGGTATAAAAACACGCAGGGACACTGATGCGGAAGGGCCCCTTCTGGGGCCTTGCCGTTATCATATGTATCACCACCTCGCTCCCAAACTTAGGTGAGGGGTTCGTCTCGCCGCCAAGCAAAGACCGAACCCTTTTCCTAGTTCTTTAAATCACAACACATCCTGAAAATAATTGCAAGGGGTTCTTCCTGTGCAATTTCCAGATTCCTCCAGATTCCTCCACTTTCTTCTTGACATGCTAAAGCGGACTTAGTATTATAAGAACCATGAACAGACTAGACAAAACGACACGAATTCAAGTCATTTCGGCTTTGCTCGAAGGCTGCTCTATTCGTTCAACTGTAAGAATGACGGGGGTTTCAAAGAAAGCCGTCATGCGTTTGCTAGTTGAGGCCGGGGCAGTTGCTGCAGCATATCAAGACCAACTATTCCGTAATCTAAACTGCAAGAGACTACAGCTTGATGAGCTATGGGCTTTTATTGCGGCGAAGCAAAAGAATGTCACTGAGGAGATGGCCTCTAAGAATCCCGCTGCTGGCGATGTATGGCTTTGGGTAGCGATTGATGCTGACACAAAGCTTGTACCCTGCTGGGCTCTAGGCAACCGTGACGCCCGCACTGCAAGGCGCTTTGTGGACGATCTTGCGAGCCGTCTACGGAACAGGGTGCAAATCACCAGCGATGGCCACAAGCCCTACGTCGAAGCGATTGAGAACGCCTTTGGCTCCGATGTGGACTTTTCGATATTGCAGAAAATTTACGGTTCTACCCAAGACGAAACGCGCTACTCACCGGCTGCTTGCATCGGCATTGAGACAAGGGCGGTGACTGGTAGCCCGGACCCGAAGCATGTGAGTACAAGCTTTGTCGAGAGGCAGAATCTGAGCGTCCGCATGTCTCTGCGGCGTTACACGAGGCTCACGAATGCCTTCAGCCGCAAGCTTGAGAACCATGCGGCGGCAGTCGCGCTGTATTATTTCTCGTACAACCTGATCAAGATTCACGGAACGCTGCGTTGCTCGCCCGCGATGGCTGCAGGGGTAACGAATCGCCTCTTTGAGATTTCGGACCTTGTAGCGTTATTGGAAGCTGAGGAGCGAATAGAAGAAAGGGCTGCTTGAATCAAAGTAGCCCACTACCGAACGCCATCCCGCATTGACCCCATTCCCCGTTTAACGATAAAATCGAATGGTTTGGCGATGCACCCCGTCTGCGGGTGTGCGGGGAGCGATCCGATCCGCCGTCCTGGTTGGATCTGGCCGCGATTCCCGATGCAGTTGTCCGTCTGTATCCGCCCCTGAGCACGGATTTTGATTGACGCGCCTGGCTTTGAAGAGGCCTGTGCGAGGAGGGTCTCTTATGTACGCAGTCATCCGCACCGGAGGCAAGCAATACCGCGTGGCCCCGGGCGACGTATTGAAGATCGAAACCGTTACCGGCGGTCCGACCGTCGAGTTCAGCGATGTGCTGGCCGTTTCCGGCGAGCCGGGAACCGTGAAGAGGCCGGCCAAAGCCCGCGTGACCGCACAGATCGTAGGCACCGGCCGCGGCGGAAAGATTCTGGTCTTCCACTTCAAGCGCAAGAAGCAGTACAAGAAGCTGCAAGGGCATCGCCAGAACTTCACCGAGGTCCGCATCGACACCATTGAAGCCGACGGCGTCACCTATGCAGCAAGCTAGGCGATCGCAACCCGTGAAAAATGGGTGCCCCAGGTCTCTCGCATTTGGAGACCTGGGAAATGAGAGAGTGGTTCCGGTGGGAACCGAGCAAAGAGCTAGGAGCTAGCAGCTAGAAGCTGCTTTCAAGCAGGAGATTTCGAAATGGCACACAAAAAAGGTGGAGGCAGCTCCACAAACGGACGGGATTCAAACGCGCAGCGCCTCGGCGTCAAGGCCTTTGCCGGCGAGCTGGTCACGGGCGGTTCCATCATCGCGCGCCAGCGCGGCACGCGCATCAAGCCGGGCCCCAACGTCGGCCTCGGCTCCGACGACACCCTCTTCGCCAAGGTCAGCGGACGTGTGGTCTTCCGCGACCGCGGTCGCCTCGGCCGCTTCGCCTCCATCGACCCAGCTACAGAGTAACTTCGGCGGCTGACCGCGATTCAAAGTAAAGGCCACGGCATCGCCGTGGCCTGTGCCTTTGCAGGACTTGGTTTTTGCCCTTACTGGGACTCGCTCGCACCCGCGGCCGCCCGCTCTTGATTAAGCGCCAGCAATCTCTCCAGGATCTCCTGATCGCTAAGCGCGGCGGGCCAGCCGTAGGCCGCAAAAACCGCCTCATCCAGTTTGCGATGGGCGTTTTCAAGCCACGCGCATTTCTTATCCGCCAGGTCGTTATAGAGATTCGTCAACGTACGCGTCGCCAAAACCTCAGGCGCTGCCTTCGGCGGATTGAGCCAGTGATCGCGCTGCTTCACAAGCTCCTTTGCAGCCTCAGCAATGGCCTTCACCAGCGGCGAACTCTTCGGCTCCTTGCCCGGCGGCCAGGGAAATGGAAAGGTTTCGAAGGTCGAAGTCGGCGTGTAACGCGGCCGGTCCTCAAGCTGTGTTCCCATGTGCAGGCCCCAAACCTCGTGCGCACGAGAGTGCAGGACGCCAAAGAAATAATCGTCGTCGCGCGCGATGGCAAAGGTCGCTGAGTCAGGGAGTGTCTCGACAGGGAGCCAAGCGAAGACTCGGTGTTTCGAGACACGGGGAGTGATGATATACCGCTTCAGCTTGGCCAAGCCCACCCGAAGATCGGGGCGAGGTTCGCCGTGAACCCACCATTTAACGCGATAGCCTTCGCGGTTGTTTTCCAGGCGCTCAGGCTTCACATTTTCGCGGACGTGCTCGAATGGCTTTTGATAAAGTGCGGCTTGTCCCTCCGGCATGTCCACGCCGAAGTCGATGATGTACATGCCGCGCGGTCGCCGCGTGATGTCGAGAGCGTTGACCCAGGGACGCACTACGTCGGAGTTTGGCCGCCCATTCGGGTTGAGCGGCGCGGAAAGCATCGCTTGCGCCGCATCGGCGTCGAGATCGAAAGCCCCAATCTTAGTTGTCCCCATGAAACACAGGTTGGCATTTTCCGGGAGACGATGTGCCTGTGTGGTATCTGAACCGGAAGTCAGATCGGCGTTAATGGCGCTGACCTCTGCGCCATCCAGTACGTGTCCGTGCTCCTCACCGCCGTCAAATCCCACAATGGAGATGTGCACCGCCGCGCCTTCGTTGATCCAGTTGCGATCGCTCCAGGCCATGAAGATGTTCCCGGTCCCCGCCACACGCTTCAGCACTTCACGGTTCGCGCCACCGCGAATGCCCTGCGTGGCAACGAGTCCAGCGGCCCGCGCGTGGCCCCGCTCCACCATTTCTCTCGACTTCTCAAACCAATAGGTGACGAGATCCGCCTCGGCAGGTACGCGCCCCTTGTAGAGCTTGAGCAGGGCGTCGACATACACGTCGCCCAGGTTGCGCCGCAACAGCTTGCCGCCAAGAAACGGCGGATTGCTGACAATGAAATCGACCTTGGGCCATGCAGGTTCGCTGGGGTCGCCCGCGGCATCGAGCCTGGGACTTCCGTCCGCGTTCAATTCGAGAATGGCGTCGTGGTGCTGGATGTTCGTAAGCACGCGCAGGATTGGTTCTTCCGACTCGCCCATGTTTCTGTCCCGCCGCCATTGCAGGTAGCCGATCCAGACCACCACCGAAGCCAATTCCTGCGCGTAGACATTGGTCTCAATGCCGTAGAGTTGTGCGGGGCCGACCTTGGGTGGCACAGGCGTCAGGTGATGCTCGATCAGAAACAGGTGCGCCTCATACCACAGCTCGAGGAGAAGTTTCAGGGCCACGTAAAGAAAATTTCCGCTGCCGCAGGCCGGGTCGAGAATGTGCACCGCCGCCAATTCGTCCATCCAGCCATGAACCTTGTTCTGCATCTGAGCGCGCAGCTTGGCGCGCGTGCCGGGGCTTGCCGTCTCCACGGCCGCTGCAATCTCTTCCGCGCCTGCCTTCACCTCGGCCCAGCGCCGCCGCAGCGGCGCCATCACTACCGGTTCC
>JBAWFY010000380.1:0-7689 GCA_049592335.1 Occallatibacter sp. | reverse complement strand
CTCTCAATCTGCGCGATGGACTTGCTCGGGTTCTTCTCCCACTCCGAACGGAGCAGCGTAGCGTGCTTCACGATGGGCAGCCCCGCCTGGACAAACAGGCGCTTCATCACATCCTTGTCCATGCCAGCCGCGGAGCCAAGCACACCCGAGCCGACATAAGCGATGCCTGCCAGTTCAAAGAGCCCCTGAATGGTGCCATCTTCGCCGAATGTGCCGTGCAGCACAGGAAACACCACATCCAGGGTTTTTCCCTGGTTTTGGCTGAAGGCAGTGGAACCGGGTTCGGGCGCTAGCAGCGTAGGAATGCCTTCGTGAAGCAGTTTGGCCCCCGGTGTAGCTTCAGGATCTCCGGCGCGCAGTTTTTCTTTTGCTTTTGGAGCAGGACCGTTAGAATCCCGATTTTCGGCGGCAGAACTGTGGCCTCCGCCGGCAAGCAGATGGTTGGCGTCTGCGGCGGCCAGCCAGCGGCCCTCTTCGGTGATGCCGATAGGGGTGACGTCGAATTTGTTGCGGTCAATGGCCTTAAGAACCGATGCAGCTGAGAGCAGAGAAACCTCGTGCTCGCCGCTGCGGCCGCCAAAAAGAATGCCTACACGGAGTTTTTTTGTCATTTTCGATTCAGAATTCTGCTTGCACAGTCTGCAGCCAGTTCCAGTGTAAAACCGCGGACCGGGCAGGCTGCGGGCCCGCTCTGCGCCCGCAACCGGAGCTATCGCAAGCTCGACTGATTCATTCTTTTTCCCTTGCATGCCGATAAGCAGGAGAAGCGGGTGCTTTAGCAGTCGTTGCGGTGACGTTTGCCCATGAAAAGATTCAACCCAATCCTGGTTCTGGTTGCCTTCTGCGTGCTGCCCTTGCCCGCCCAGACGACAGGACCGTTAACCACCCTGCGCGCAGCAGCGGCCCTGACGAATGCCCAGGCGAGCCGGCACATGCCAGCCAGCTTTGAGGCCACAGTGATTTATTTCCGCAGTTACCAGAAGGATCTTTTTGTTCAGGATGGGGACGCGGCGATCTTCGTGCACGCCGCCACCGATCTAAAACTGGCACCCGGCGATCGCGTGCTGGTGCGGGGGGAGATGCGTGAAAGCTTCAGGCCTTACGTCACGAGCAATGACATTACGCTCCTCGGCCACGGCGCGCTGCCCAGGGCACTGCACCCCACCTACGAGCAGATGATTCGCGGAGAAATCGATTGCCGGCTGGTGACGGTGCGCGCCCACGTGCTCGCGGCCGATATCGTGCACTATTCGGCCTTGAATGTGCCGGGCATATTTTTGCAGATGATGGTCGACGGAGGCTACGTAGATGCCAACGTCGACAGCGTGGACGCAAGCGCACTTGAATCGCTTCTCGATTCCGATGTCGAGATCACCGGAGCCGTTTCAGGGCACTTCGACAACAAGATGCAGCAGACCGGCGTCCTGTTCCATGTGCAGACACTTGGCGACGTGAGGATCGTGAAACACGCCGCCCAAAATCCATGGTCGCTGCCCTTAACCCCGATGGATCGGCTGATTACCGGCTATCGCATGCGCAACCTGGGGCAGCGGATGCGCATTCGTGGGACTGTCACCTACTACGAGCCGGGATCGGCTCTGGTGCTTCAGAACGGCGCCAAGAGCATGTGGCTGACTACCAGCACCTATGCGCCGCTGCGCATCGGCGACGCGGCAGAAGCGATCGGCTTTCCGGATGTGCAGGACGGATTTCTCGTCTTGACGCAGAGCGAAGTCCGCTCGCGTTCCGTTGCCGTGCCGGTAACATCGCCACTCCTGAGCTGGCAGGGGCTTGTCGCCGGAGGCAACGAGGCGCGCAGCCACGCCTTCGATCTGGTCTCGATCGAAGGGCAGGTTGTGGCCGAAGTGCGAGAGGCAGCGCAGGATGAATACGTGCTCGATCAAAACGGGCACCTGTTCTCGGCCACCATCCGCCATTCCGCATCGCTGAGCCCGGAAGCGCTTCCTCCCATGCGCGCCATGCCGGTGGGGGCGCGCATCCGCGTCACCGGGATCTGCATTCTGGAGAAGTCCAATCCATTTAACGGCGATGTGCCTTTCCACATCCTGATGCGCTCCTACGACGACCTCGCGGTGGTCGCCCGGCCTTCGCCGGTCAATGTCGTCCATCTCACCGTCCTCGCGGCCCTTCTGCTCCTGGTGATCTTCGCGCTCGGCGCTTGGAGCTGGCGCGTCGAGAGAGGAAGACGCCGGGAAGCCATAGCCATGGCCTATCTGGAGCGGCGGCGCAACCTGATCCTCAAGGAAATCAACGGCGCCTTCTCCCTGAGCAATATCCTCGACCACATCACCGATCTCGTCACTTTCAAACTGCGCGGAGCGGTGTGCTGGTATGAGATCGAAGACGGATCGTGCTTCGGCCAGCGTCCCGCCCTCATCACTTCGCAGCGCATCGCGCAGCAGGAAATCCGTGGCCGTTCGGGCGCGTTTCTGGGCCGGCTCTCCATCGCCATTCCGTCTTTCTTCGCCGCCGGCGCGGACGAATCTGCGGCCCTGGCGCTGGGTGCCGGGCTGGCCAAGCTGGCGACCGAAACTTCTCGCCTCTACCGGGACCTCGTACGGCGCTCGGAGTTCGACCTGCTGACCGAAGTTCCCAACCGCTTTTCGATCGAAAAGCGCCTTGAGATTCTCCTTCAGGAGGCCTCCGCAATCGGAAACATGGTGGGGTTCATCTTTATCGATCTGGATCGCTTCAAGGAGATTAACGATCGCTACGGACACCGGGCGGGAGATGTGTACCTGCAGGAGGTAGCGCAGCGGATGAAGCGGCAGTTGCGCCCCGGCGATATGCTCGCGCGCCTCGGCGGCGATGAGTTCGGCGTGGCTGTGCCCGGTGTACGCAACCGTGCGGAGGTGGAGGAAATCGCTCTGCGCCTGGAACGCTGCTTCGACGAGCCCTTCGTGGCCGACGGGGTCCGGTTCCAGGGCGCTTCCAGTGTCGGCATCGCTCTCTATCCCGAAGACGCAACCAACCGGGACGCCTTGCTGACCGCTGCCGACGCGGCCATGTATGCCCAGAAGAACAACCATAGAGGGCACGAGGGCTCTCCTACAGGGCGTTCACAGACAGCGTCTTCGCCGCAGGGCTGCAGATAGCTTCGCGACGCTCCTTCACGCCCATTTCCTCCCTGATATCCACTGCTCAGCCTTGAGTCCGGCGTTCATTTTTTTGCCGGTTCTGCCGATAAGGCTCTGAGAGTTTGTTCTTCTTGAGCGGGCAAGCTCTGCAATGACCGGGAAACACGGGCATGGCTGCCTCGAGGAAAAGTCCGGGCGTTGCTGCGCCAACGCGCAGATGAAAGCGAATCCGGAAGCAATCGGCAGGCTGAACAGTGAAGAGCCGCCAGGCCGGTATTTCAGATCGAACGGATCATGCCCCGATGAAAAGGCTTTTGGCATTTCTGGCAGTGGCTGTGAGCGTAGCGGGCGCGTCTGCCCAATCCCCTGCGCCTCTCACCAGCCTGCGCGCGATTGGCGCCTTGTCCAATGCCGAAGCCAGTAACCACCTCCCGGTCAGCTTTGAAGCCACCGTCCTCTATTACCGCAGCTATGGCAAAGAGCTGTTCGTGCAGGACGGAGACGCGGCCATTTACGTTTACGACCCCAGAAGCTTGAATCTCGTTGCAGGCGACCGCATCAGGGTACGCGGCGTCACTCATGAAAGCTTCAGGCCGTATATCGTCAGTTCGGAGACTGCCCTCCTGGGCCATGGCGCTTTGCCCGAGGCGGTCCATGCCTCCTACCAACAGATGCTCAGAGGAGAGACGGACTGCCGCCTGGTGACCGTCCGTGCACTGATCCGTTCCGCAGACATCGCGCCCGGCCGTTACCCTTACACCATGTTGCAGATGCTCGTGGACGGCAGCAGCGTCAACGTCGATGTAAACGACAGCAACCCAAACACGTTGAATGGGCTGCTGGACGCGGAGGTGGAGATCACGGGTGCAGCTTCAGGAATCTTCAACGACAAGATGGAGCAAACGGGCATCCGGATCCACATCCAGAGATTGAACGGGATTAAGATTCTTGAGCACGCAAAGATCGATCCGTGGTCGCTCCCGCTGACCCCGATGGACCGCGTCATCTCTGGCTACCGCGTGCTCGACCAGACGCAGCGGATGCACATCCGCGGGACCCTCACCTACTACCATCCGGGTACGGCTCTGGTGCTCCAGAACGGTGAGCGCAGCCTGTGGATCTCCACCGCATCCTATGAGCCACTGCGTCTGGACGATCTGATGGAGGTGACAGGTTTCCCGGAACTTCATGACGGGTTTCTGACGCTGACGCGCGCCGAAGTAAAGGACACGCTGATTCCCAGCCCAGTGGTGCCGGCAGTGTTCACCTGGCGAGAGTTGGCCATGGGCGGAAACCTGAGCCATGGCCACGGCTTCGACCTGGTCACGATCGAAGGCGAGGTGGTCGCCGAGGTGCGGGAGGCAACGCAGGATGGGTACGTACTGTCGGCGGACGGCCACCTGGTCTCGGCGATCTTCAGCCATCCCGGGGAAATCGGTGGACAGTCCTCGCCGCTGTTGGCGCCAATGAAGGAGCTTCCTATCGGAGCCAAAGTCCGGGTGACCGGCATCTGCATCCTCGCGAATCCCAGTCCCTTCACCGACTCCGGAGAGGTAGCGTTCGATATTTACCTGCGCAGCCCGGACGATGTATCGATTGTCGCCCGGCCGCCGTGGCTTAACGTCCGGCACCTCGTTTTCCTCGTGGGCCTTCTCATGATTGCCCTGCTCGCCATCGGAGCGCGAGCCTTGTATTTTGAACACAGGTCGCGGCGCAGGACTTCGGCCTTGGCGCAGATTGAAAAGCGCCGAAGCTCGATTCTTGAAGACATCAATGCCTCGCGGCCGCTTGCGGAGATTCTCGAGAAGATCGCAGCTCTGGCGGCATTCACCCTCGGCGGAGCTCCTTGCTGGTGCCGGCTCGCGGATGACCAACAATTCGGCAGCCCTGCAAACGATCTGCCGGAATCTGGGCCACAGATCGTCGAAACCGCGATCCTCGCGCGCAACGGAATAGAGCTGGGGAAAATCTGTACGGCTCTGGCGGGTCCACGCCCGTCTGAAGCCCGGGCGCGAGAGGCTTTAACCATGGCCGCGGAACTGGCCACGCTCGCCATCGAGACCTCGCGCCTCTACTCGGACCTGGTGCATCGCTCCGAGTTCGATCTGCTCACCGACATCCAAAATCGCTTCTCGCTGGAAGCGTCCCTCGATGCGCTCATCCTCTACTCCGGCCAGTCCGGCGCTGCCTTCGGCTTGATCTACATCGATCTCAACGATTTCAAGCAGGTCAACGATCGGTATGGTCATCACGCCGGCGACATCTATCTGCAGCAGGTCGCGGCGCGGATGAAACGCCAAATCCGGCCCGGCGATATGCTGGCCCGGTTGGGCGGCGACGAGTTCGCCGTGCTCGTTCCCGAAGTCCGCAACCGCGCCGATGTCGGGGACATCGCCATGCGCCTGGAGTGCAGCTTCGACGATCCCTTCGATCTGCCTACAGGACCCATCAAAGGCTCGGCCAGCATCGGCGTTGCGCTCTATCCCGGCGACGGCGTTACGCGCGACAGCATCCTGAGCGCCGCCGACGCCGCCATGTACGTCGCAAAAAACGCTCACCACAAGATGGCGCCCATGCTCTCCGATCACCCGGATTCCACCTTCGCTCCACAGACGATCGGATAGCGCGAATCAAACCCAAATAAAAGGCATAAATATATTTGGCACACCAAACAGAATCAATAATTTACCTAACCTCTTCGCTTGCTATTAAATAGCCCAAAAACGGGCGTTTTTGAAACCCGTGCTAAGATTTTGGCTTCACGATGAGCGCAATATGCGAGATTTCAGCGAGTGTTAGAAAGCGGGAGCGGTATTCTGCATTCCAGTGCCATTCGATAGCAAGCGGTAGCGGCGCTGGAAGGCTGGTAACACTCTTGGAGATTTTGCGCGTTCACGCCGAAGCGTACACCAAAGCCGTCTATGCAGTCGCGCTAATCAACTATCAGATCGAGGCTCAGCAGGATTTCAGGTCTGACCCGCTGCTTGTCGCCCGAATACACGCCCATCTGTCCGAGTTGCTTCCACACTGCGACGATCTACCTAATACCTGCGCGCAAGTAAAGCGGGTTATTGAGTGGATTGAGAACCTAAATTCTA
The DNA here is from genome assembly GCA_049592335.1 of Occallatibacter sp. Classification (GTDB taxonomy): domain Bacteria; phylum Acidobacteriota; class Terriglobia; order Terriglobales; family Acidobacteriaceae; genus Telmatobacter. Next base: position 1,493 of record JBAWFY010000380.1, on the reverse strand, counting down.
CCGCTCATTGGGAACAGCCGAAATTGGTTTTTCTAACAGCGATTGCCGAAATTCGATCTCGTTTAGACGACGAACTCGCAGCGCGATTGTTTTTTGGTTTGCCTTCGGGGAGAGCTAAGTATTTCTCCGATGCGCGTGAGGGATGGAAAGAAGTAATCGAGCGATTCCCGGAAACAGTCGGCGACATTGAGGAAATGTCGAAATGCTTCGCCTTATCTCGCTATCCAGGGGCAGTATTTCACTCGTTACTGATCGTTGAATGCGGCGTCCTGCATCTCGGAGCCTACATCGAAGTTACAGATCCCAAGCGAGGATGGGACGCAACTTGCAGGAAGTTGAAGGCGCTTGTCGATGGCGGGCGCAATACTTTGCCACCAAAGTTAGCTTGTCATTTTGAGTTTTTAGAACAGGTGAACCAGTGCATTCAGACCATGAAACACGCATGGCGGAACAAGGTAAATCACGTTGAGGGGAAACTAGCCGTGCTGAGGTCTGAGTTCACTCCGGACATTTCGGAAGAGATCATGATGGCTTCGCGGGCTTTCATGCGCCGTCTTGCAACCGAGATGCCGGAATAGGCGCACTATGCAAGAAGCAATCAAGACCCCAACCGCGCGACCGTCACTTTGGACTGGTCGAATTGGAGCCAGTGACGGCGATCTTTGCATTCGATCTGGAGCCCAGGTGAGGATAAAAGCCGCGCTACGTTTTGCGGTGTTTCGTCTGCTGAATACTTGGTGTATATGGTCCGGCGCTGCCCGCAGTTTTCTTTGGCACATTCGACTTCAATCTCCCAAAGAGACGCCAACTGTAATCCTAGGGGCAGCTCCGGTACTGTATCCAGATGGATCGTTCCGGGACCAACCACGCACATCTGCCCGTGTTGCCAGCATAAGAAATCTATTGGCCATCTATCCGTGGCTTGATACCGTCCATCTACGGATATTCCTAATGGGCTTTGACGCGGGAGAACAAACTCATGGTCGGCCTGATGACAACGGAACTGGCATACAAAGCGCATCTCCATCTTAAAAACCTCACGCGTTGAATGTGCGCTATGATAAACCCATGAAGCCGCCGCCGGACAATCCCGAATTCCGCAAGTTCACGACCGCGATGCGAAAGATTATGAGCGTATCGAAGACTGAGCTAAAGAGACGGGAAGAGGCGCAGAAAAATAGGAAGCGGTCTAAGGCTTCCGCTTCCCCCGGTTCTGTCTCTTCATCCAGTGCTGTGAATTAGAACGGCGTTTCTTCCCCCTTGCCAGTCAGTTCCCGATAAGTCAGCCGTTTTCCGGCGATCTGTGAAACCGCCAGCATGAAGCGGTCAAGGTCGGTCAGTGGATTGTCTTTGGTTGCGCGGTTGTTGTAGCGGAACACCTGCTCTTCAACATACCGCGACAGGTGGAACGGCTCAACGCTGATATAGGTTCCGTGCAATCCGCGCTTGAGCAAACTCCAGAAATTCTCGATCCCGTTAGTGTGGATGTGCGC
>JBAWFY010000379.1:0-2337 GCA_049592335.1 Occallatibacter sp. | reverse complement strand
ACCCGCTCCAGTAGGTTCGTTTCTTAAAAGCAAAGAGCGCGGCAAAGCCGCGCTCCAAACCTCGCTCCCTCGTTCCCTGTTTCTATCACTCTGCCCCAAAGACCTTGCGGAAGAACCTTCCAACCGTCACAAAGAATCCCGCCTTCTTCTGTTTTAGCGGCGGCTGGGAAGCGGGTACCGCCGGCGCACTCGCAACCTGCGCCGCCTTGACCGGACCCACTTGCACCGTACGATCGGCACCGTTATAGCTCAATGTAGTGGTCGCATTCGCCTCATGCGCCGGCGGAGCAGCAACCACCGGAGCCTGCGCGCTCGGCGCAAGCCCTTCGCTTTGCGCCAGCGGAAACTGGTTGCCACTCACCTCGCTCGCCAGCGGCGGACATCCGCATGGTTCCTTCTCCTGGTCCACCACCGATTGCAGGTTGCCGCGCTCGAACATCACGCGCTGTCCCGGCTGCACGCGATAGAGCCCACCGTCGAATACGCTCGTCACCAGAACGTACGGCGCATCTGCGCCGGAATTGTCGACGCACGTGTCGCCGTGATCGCCCAGCCGCACCTTCACCTCGGCGGCATTCGGCCCGCCAATCAAAATACGGAAGTAAGGCGTGAGCAGCGTATCGGCATTTTTGGCGCGCGCCACACTCGGAGCCAGGCTCATCTCCACTGCGCCGCGATCGAGCGCGATCAGCAATCCGGGAACCTCGTCCTCCGGCGCGCTCGCGTCCGCTGCCAGCTTTACCGTGCTTGAAGCGCACACGCGCAGCGTTCCCCGCGACGGCAGCGCCACTTCTGCAGTCGCGGGTCCAGCCGTAATGCTGCCGCTGCCGGTCAAGTACGCTTTTCCGTTCCACGCCTGCATGGGCCCGGCTACTTCGAGCGCCGCACCCGGCATTGCTTTGTCCAGCGGAACAATGGCCACCGGCGGAGTGCTGAAGGTTGGATCTTTGGGCGCTGCTGGCGCGGTCGCCGGGGTCGTCGAAGGCGCTGCCACAGGCGCAGTCTGCGCATGCACAGCCGCTGCCGCAAACAACATCGCGCATGCGCCCAGTGCGCACTCCCAGCTGCCAGTGCGCAACCAGCCGGCGTGGAATGTCGTGGCCTCGATCGCTTCGCGCATGGCTACATGTTAAGAAAGTTGCGGATCATCTGATGGCCGCCCTCGGTCAGCACGCTCTCGGGATGGAATTGCACGCCTTCAACTGGCAGCGTGCGATGCCGCAAACCCATAATCACCGAGCCTGATCCATTTGCTTCCGCGGTCCTCGCCGTCACACGCAGCTCCGTGGGCAGCGACTTCTCTTCCACAATCAACGAGTGGTAGCGCGTACACGTAAGCGGGGTTTGCAGCCCGGCAAAAACGCCCGTCCCATCGTGATCGACGGCGCTCGTCTTGCCGTGCATTAGGTTCTTGGCGCGGATCACCTTCCCGCCGAACGCCTCGCCGATCGCCTGATGGCCCAGGCACACGCCCAAAATCGGAATGGGCTTCGGAGCCTTCTGCACGATGTGCCGGATCAGCGGCACCAGAATGCCCGCCTCGGCCGGAGTGCACGGTCCCGGCGAAAGCAGTATCCGCTCCGGTTTCATGGCCTCCACTTCCTCGGGCGTCACCTCATCGTTGCGGCGCACCACCACCTCCGCGCCCAGCTCGCCCAGGTACTGCACCAGGTTGTAGGTAAACGAATCGTAGTTGTCGAGTACGAAGACCATGCTGACTTCAGTGTAGCGCGACGAGCAATGTACAGGACTACCGGCGCGACGTTCCCGGCAGCAGGCCAACGCCGTCGCTAATCCATCCGGTTCCCATGCGCCTCTGTCCCGCTTACAATTTCATTCAACTGGAGTTCTTCTGTGAAGATCAGCGGTGCGTCGCTGGGCCTCTATATCGTCTGGGCTGCCGTACTCCTTGTCTGGGTCGTCGGCGCCCTCTTCGCCAAGCGCACCGTGCAGCAGCAATCGGACACATCTCGCGGCCTTCATGTGGCCCTGCTTCTCGCCGGCTATAGTCTTTTGGCCTTCCCCGGTTATGAGAGAGGTTGGCTCGCGGTTCATTTCGTGCCGAATAAGCTTTCGTTCCAATTCTTCGGCCTCGCAATTGCGACCGTTGGAGCCCTCATCGCCATTTGGGCGCGCCTTACTCTCGGAACCAACTGGAGCGGCAGAGTCACGCTCAAGCAAGATCACAAGCTCATCGCCACGGGCCCCTACGCGTTTGTCCGCCATCCCATCTACTCCGGGCTGTTGTTCGCTTTCGCAGGCACGGCGCTGGTCGAAGGAACGCTTCGCTGCTTGGCTGGTCTCGCCCTGGTGTTTGTCTGCTACAGACTCAAGATC
>JBAWFY010000378.1:0-8129 GCA_049592335.1 Occallatibacter sp. | reverse complement strand
TAAGTTTTTTGGGGCTGGAGCCGGAACGCCGGCGCCCCGCGGCAAGGAAAGCAGAGGCTAGCGGCTAGAAGCTGGTTTCTAAAAGCGATGAAAGGGATTCGGGACTTTTATGGCGAAGGAAAAGTTTGATCGCAGCAAGCCGCACGTCAATGTAGGGACGATCGGTCACATCGATCACGGCAAGACGACCTTGACGGCGGCGATCACGAAGGTGTTGTCGAAGCACAACCCGAAGATTCAGTTCCGCTCGTTCGACTCGATTGACAACGCGCCGGAAGAGCGGGAGCGCGGCATTACGATCGCGACGGCGCACGTGGAGTACGAGACGGCAAACCGTCACTACGCGCACGTGGACTGCCCCGGGCACGCCGACTACATCAAGAACATGATCACGGGCGCGGCGCAGATGGACGGCGCGATTCTGGTCGTCGCGGCTACCGACGGCCCGATGCCGCAGACCAAGGAGCACGTTCTGCTGGCGCGCCAGGTGGGTGTGCCCTGCATCGTGGTCTTCCTGAACAAGTGCGACGCGGTCGAGGACGGCGAGCTGATCGACCTGGTGGAGATGGAAGTGCGCGAGCTGTTGTCGAAGTACCAGTTCCCGGGCGACGATGTGCCGGTGATTCGCGGCTCGGCGCTGGGCGCATTGAACGGCGAAGCGCAGTGGGAAGCGAAGATCGACGAGCTGATGGATGCGGTGGACAAGTACGTGCCGCGTCCGGATCGCGCGGTGGATCAGCCGTTCCTGATGCCGATCGAAGATATCTTCTCGATCTCGGGCCGCGGCACTGTGGTCACGGGCAGGATCGAGCGCGGCAAGGTGAAGGTGGGCGAGAACGTGGAAATCGTAGGTTTCCGCGAGACGCGTACCACGGTGTGCACGGGCGTAGAGATGTTCAAGAAGCAGCTCGACGAGGGCATGGCCGGGGACAACGCCGGAATCCTTTTGCGTGGCACGCCGAAGGAAGATGTGGAGCGCGGCATGGTGCTGGCGAAGCCGGCGTCGATTACGCCGCACACCACGTTCAAGGGCACGGTGTACGTGTTGAGCAAGGAAGAGGGCGGCCGTCACACGCCGTTCTTCAAGGGCTACCGTCCGCAGTTTTACTTCCGCACGACGGACGTGACGGGCGTGGCGGAGCTGCCGGCGGGCGTCGAGATGGTGATGCCGGGCGACAACGTGGAGCTGACCATCGAGCTGATCACGCCGGTGGCCATGGAGAAGGGTCTGCGGTTCGCGATTCGCGAAGGCGGACGCACCGTGGGCGCGGGCGCGATCTCGGAAATTATCAAGTAGGCGGTCACCCCAGCGACGTAGACCTGTCGCTGGGGACCCCGAAAGAAAAACGCCGCGCCGGGCGAAACGACGGTGCAGCTGGCTGGATTTTTGAAGGGACTTGAACATGCGGGAAATCATCACAATGGAGTGCACGGAGTGCAAGGAGCGCAACTACTCCACGACCAAGAACAAGAAGACCGTGACTGGCCGTCTGGAGTTGAAGAAGTTCTGCAAGCGCTGCCGCAAGCACCAGGTGCATAAGGAAGCAAAGTAAGAAACAGGCAATAGGGAGTAGGGAATAGAAAGCAGCGTTGGTGCTGAGGAATCTATTGCCTATTGGTTACTCCCTACTCCCTGTATTTGCAGGGGCGTAAGCTCAACGGCTAAACTGCCGGTCTCCAAAACCGGACTTGGGGGTTCGAATCCCTCCGCCCCTGCCAGATTGAAAGGCAGCCGCTAGCTGCTAGCTTTTAGCTCCTAGCTGATGCATCGGGAAGTTGAAAGTGTAGCCTTCCCGCGAACAGGCTAGAAGCTAGAGGCTTGAAGCTGGGAGTTGATCTAGCAGAAGGAATCGCAGTATGGCAACGAATACGGCAATCAAGAGAGGCGAAGAGCGGTCCGCCAAGCGGCAGGAGCCGGGCGCCCTGGTGGAGTTTGGAGGCGGCGCCATGAACAAATGGCAGGAGTTCACCGGCTTTCTTGCCGATGTCCGCGCCGAGATGCGCAAGGTGGTTGCGCCCACGTGGAAGGAAGTCAAGTCGACCACTGCCGTCGTGATCGTTGCGGTGTTCATTTTTGGCGCCTTCTTCTGGATTGTCGACGCAGTATTCAAGACCGGTCTATATGCGCTGTTCGCACGACTGGGTGTGCCGCTTCACTAAGTGTATTGAGCAGCCCTGAATCGAGAATGATGATGGCAGACGATTTGGAACAAACCGTAAAAACCGAAGCCGAAGAGCCCGCCCAGGCCAAGACCGCTGAAGACGGCGCCGAAGCTCCGGCGGCGGAGCCTGCGCGCAATCCCAACTTCAAGTGGTACATTCTGCATGCCTACTCGGGTTTTGAGCGCAAGGTGCGCGAATCGATCGAGAGCCGGGTGCAGGCCTTTGGATTGAAGGAGCGCGTGGGCCGCGTGATGATTCCCACCGAGCCGGTGACGGAGATCGTCAACGGCAAAAAGCGCACGGTGGAGCGCGTGTTCCTGCCTGGCTACGTTCTGGTCGAGATGGAACTCGACAACAACTTGTGGCACGTGCTCAAGGACACGCCCAAGGTGACGGGTTTCCTGGGCACCGGCGACAAGCCCGTGGCGCTGAGCGAAGAAGAAGTGAGCTCCATCCTCTTCCGCACCGAAACCACCAAGGATAAGCCGCGGCTCAAAATTAAATTTGAGAAGAGCGAGCAGGTGCGCATCACCGATGGGCCGTTCGCCAACTTCAATGGCGTGGTGGACGAGATCAATGAAGATCGCGAAACCCTCAAGGTGATGGTCACCATCTTCGGCCGCTCCACGCCCGTCGAACTCGAGTTCGGCAAGGTAGAAAAGATTGAGTAGTCGAAGCTCTTAGCCATTAGCTTTCAGCTTCTAGCCGGTTGTGCGATCTAGCAGCCGCCGGTTGCGAGCGAACGTTAAGGCTTCGGCACCAAAATTTGCATCAGCAACGACCAGCTAAAAGCTAAGAGCTAGAAGCTAAGAGCTGGTCCCGAAGGGACCATTCATGGCGCCTCCAAAGAAAGTACAGGGATACGTAAAACTCCAGATCGAAGCGGGCAAAGCAACGCCCGCGCCGCCGGTCGGCCCCGCGCTCGGCCAGGCGCAGGTCAACATCATGGAGTTCTGCAAGCAGTTCAACGCCCGCACACAGAACAAGGAAATGGCCGGACTCATCATCCCGGTCGTTATCACCGTCTACGGCGACCGCTCGTTCACGTTTGTCACCAAGACGCCGCCCGCCTCCGTGCTGCTCAAGAAAGCCGCGGGCGTCGAGAAGGGCTCGGGCACGCCCAACAAGGAAAAGAAGGGCAAGGTGACCGAGAAACAGGTGCGCGAGATCGCCACCCAGAAGATGCCTGATCTGAATGCATCTTCGGTCGAGACCGCAATCAAGAGCATCAAGGGCACCGCGCGGTCGATGGGGATTGAAGTGGTCGCGTAAGCACGTTTACGCGTGTAACGAAGGCCCTCCGCATTGCGGAGGGCCTTCGCGCGTTACGCCTGCGACGCTATCACGGCTTGGGCGAGAGCGCGTCCCTACGATAACTCACTCGGCCGCAGGCCCATCATCTCAATTTCCAGCCCGCCGAAGTCGGGGTGGTCGTTTTCGCGGATGCGGTACGCGACGTCGATGCGGCTGCCCTGCTCGAGGTGGAGTTCCAGAGCGCGCTCGGCGAGGTTCCAGCCTACGGCGCGGATGGAGCTTTGCGGCGCTGCGCTCGCGGGCAAACCGTTCGAGTTTTCGCTCGGAGATGAGGTCGAGTCCTGCGCCAGTTCCAGCGCCAGATGACGGGCCTTCATGATGCGCGGGGCCTTGACGAGACGCGCGTTGCGGGTGAGGAAGAGCGGCTCGGGATTGCCGTGGCCGAGCGGCTCCAGTTTCTTCAGCCATCCGGCGAGCACGGGCGTAATGCGGTCGAGCGGCAACTCGGCGTGCATGCGCAGCAGGCGTTCAGGCTTCCGCGCGGACAGATGCAATTCGGCATGAGCGGAGAGGCGGCGCTTCAGTTCCGGCAAGTTTTCCGCCGGCATAGCGAAGCCCACAGCAAAAGCGTGTCCGCCGTAGCGGGTGAAGAGATCGGAGCAGGTTTCGATAGCGGCGAGGAGGGCGAATCCATCGACGGAGCGGCCTGAGCCGTGGGCAATTCTGCCGCTGGGGCCGTCCTCGACGCTGACGACGATCGCCGGTTTCGCGGTGCGTTCCACGACGCGCGAAGCCAGAATGCCGATCACGCCGCGATGCCAGCCTTCGCCATCGAGTACGAGCAGGCGATTGGCGGCGATTTCCGCGTTGCCCGCGAGCCGTGCTTCAATCACTGAGAGCGCGGCGGCTTCCACGTCGCGGCGCTCGCGGTTCAGCCGTTCCAGTTTTGTGGCCAACTCCGCCGCACGATGCGAGTCGCGCGTGGAGAAAAGTTCCACTACGTCGGAAGCCACGTCCATGCGCCCGGCGGCGTTGATGCGCGGCGCAATGCGAAATGCGACATCGAAGCCGGTGAGCTGCTTTGTCGAGGGGTCGAGCGCAGCTGCGGCAAAGAGCGCACGCAAGCCCGCACCGATGGGCCGCCGCAGCTCGCGAAGCCCGATGGCCGCGATGGTGCGGTTCTCGCCACGCAGCGGAACCGCGTCCGCAATCGTCGCGATGGCTGCCATCTTGAGAAAGCTGGGCAGAGTCTTTTCGCGCGCCCGCGCCGGATCGCGCCGCTCAAGCAGCGCCTGCGCCAGCTTGAGCGCAATGGCCGCGCCGCAGAGATTTTTTTCTGGATACGAACATCCAGGCTGGTTTGGATTCAAAATCGCGAGTGCGGCGGGGACTGCATCGTGCGCATCCCCACTCCCCACGGACGAAGACCTGTCCGTGGGGGCCCCGGCCGGCAAGTGATGGTCGGTGACGATTAGATCCAATCCCAGCCGGCGTGCGGTCTCCGCTTCGGCAAAGGCGCGCATTCCGGTGTCGACCGTGACTACGACGCGAACGCCTTCAGCATGCGCCGCCTCAAGCACGCTTGACTGCATGCCGTAACCCTCGCGGAGCCGGTGCGGTACGTGGAAGCGGACGAGGCCTGGCGGGACGCCGAGCATTTCAAGAGTGGTTTTGAGCAGGACCACGGCGACGGTGCCGTCCACATCGTAATCGCCATAGAGCAGGATGGGCTCGCCGGCGGCGATGGCTCGTTCAAGGCGCTCGACGGCCGCAGCCATGCCGAGCATCAGGAAGGGATCGTGTAAATGCGCGGGTTCGGGATTGAGAAATGCGAAAGCTTCGGCGGCTTGCGTGATGCCGCGCGCCACGAGCAGCTCCGCTACCACCAGCGGCAGTCGGGCTTCGCGGGCTAGTGCGGCAGCAGCTTCAGGTTGCTGCTCGGCCACGATCCAGCGCTGGCGCGGCAAACTGTGTTGCGCTTGCGGGGCGCAGTCGTCAACGCCGGACGTGTTACTCATCCTCGTCGTCGTGCGAATGCGCGTCGTCGATCACAATGTCGTGGAAACTTTCGAGGTTTTCAAGAAGCGCCTGGTAGCGCTCGTACCACTCGGTGGTGGTTTCGTGCATGAAGACAATGCCCTGATAGACGAAGCCGAGCTGAATGTAGCCGAGTTTGTCCGCGTACTTGCGCAGCCACTTGGCTTCAACAAGCTCCGCGGCCTCTTCGTCGGGAAAGTTCATCTCGCCGGCTTCTTCGATGAGGGCGTCGAGCTCCTCGTGGTCAAGCGTCATCTCGCTGAAGGTGACAAAGGGAGAGCCCACGTGCTTGGCCATCTCCACAAAGTCCTTCCACGCGTCTGGGTTGCCGTGCCCCTCCCAGAGCACCGAGGGAATGTCTTCGGTGACGTAGCCGGGGAGGCGGCGCATGCCGTGGCCCTCGATAAAGGCCACCATGTCGTCTTTAAGCGAAAGCAGGTTGTCCGTACTCATGTCCAAGCACCCATTCTCGCAGATAGGGGCGAGGTGACAACAGTACCATGGGCGGCATCGTTCCGCGATGGTGGATTGTGGAGAGCGGGCGTAACAGGCCAGGCCGGCGTGGAGCGTTAGTCTGGAATCAGCCGCACTGGAGGTTTCCCGCTTGCCGCCGTTTGAACGCCACGTCTTTGTCTGTCTCAACTCACGCCCTGCCGATGCGCCGCGGCCCTCCTGCACCCGCGATGGCACAAGCGCGCTGCACGCGCGGCTGCAGCAGCTGGCGCGCGAAGCCGGGCTGGGCGCGAGGGTGCGCATTAACAAATCCGGTTGCCTTGACCAGTGCGAGCACGGGCCGACAGTTGTCGTGTACCCAGAGGCCGTGTGGTACGGACGTGTACAACCGGAAGACGCCGAGGAGATTGTGCGCGAGCACCTCGTCGCCGGCCGGCCGGTGGAGCGGCTGCGCATCGCCGACGAGTGCCTGAACGCGAAAAGCTGCCCGCATAGGGCAGGGAGTAGCCAATAGCCAATAGGAGTAGAGGCTGGGGGATCAGCTGCGACGAGTCTTTGCCGATGGCTGAAAGGTGACCGCGGAGAGCTTGTTTCTGCTCCCGGTCTACCACTCCCTGTTGGCTACTCTCTACTCCCTGATTTCTCCCCCTGACAACCAGCCGTCTCGTGCGTTATCCTGACGGTTAGCCCATGATTTTTTCCCGCGATTACATTGAGTATCTCGCCCGCCGCACGGTCAAGCACCTCATGGATGCGAAGATGATCACCACCAGTGACATGAAGGTCACCGAGCAGCGCGTCCACGCGGCTCTCGTCGATGAGCTTTCACTCGAAGACCGCATCAACGACGAAGTGCGCGTGATTCTCGAGGCCTATTCCGACGAGATGCGCAAGAGAGGCGCCCAGTACGCCGAGATGTTCAAGAAGGTGAAGAACGAACTGGCGAAGAAGTACAAGGCGGTGCTATGAGGGGCTTCGAAGAAGAGCGCGACAGCGGTATGCGCATCAGCCGCGACAAGCTGAACAAGCTGGCCCACACCGTGGCTGACACACTCGCCGAAATCGAACAGGTGGGGTTTCTCGAAGATCGCAACACCATCCGCCAGGAGGCGCGCAAAGCGCTCGAGACCTTGCTCACGGAAGAGCACAAAATTGACGCTGCGGCCCGCCTCAAAATCGCCAACCAGCGCAAGATCATCCTCGAAGGCTCTCAGGAGTGGGACATCCTCTACCGCAAATACTACAACGACGAAGTGCGCAAGCTGGGAATCTGAAGCCGGCTTCTGCCGGTGGCAGTGATAGCCGAGAGGTGCGTTCCGCGCGGTTTTGAAGGCGGCCCGGGCAATCCAACTTTTCCACATCACCGGCTATTGCGGCGGGCAGTTATCTAGTTTTCACGTGCGCTGCCTTAACAATCCGCTGGTACAATTCGGGCAGGCCACGCCATCAACTGGCTAACGACTTCCCTTCGTCTGAAACGATTCTGGGGTTTCACACACTATTCATCCAAAGACTGCGAAAGGCTTTCCCCAACTGATGCTTTACGGGAGACGGCGGACCGAAGCCAGGTCTGCATTTTGTCTCTGACTGTCCGTAAGGAGATGTGCTAGGATGCCTTGGCAGCAACAATAGGAAACCAGACTAGACTGGGACGACAAATTCCTTGAAGTTCAAAGATCCCCGAGTCTGAACGCTCCCCAACGGCCCGAGTAACCGAACGAATTCAACTGTGAGTCTGTCTGTCTGCCCCGCATTGGGCTTCCGGATATCTGTCTACCGCGGCATCAGCCGCCATCTTCCCTTTCGCTGCATCTTTGGTGACGACAATGTTTAGCGCTTCGAACTTCCATCTGGTACATCCGCCGGTTCCAGCTAATGGCGCGTCAAACTCGCACACTGTGGTTCCTGTGGCCGCCACCAAGCCACTGGAGCCCGTAGCCGTCGCCAATAACCAACTGGTTTTTCGCAATCCTTCATTGGGCATGTTGCTATGGAACCAGCCTAAGCCACGAAATGCTTTTGCATTGCCCACGCTGATTTCTCCTACCGCCGCTCCCAACGATCAGACCTTATTCGAGGAACCGCAGCCAGGCGGACCCCAGCACTATTTACCTTCTTATGCACTGGCGACAACAGGGAGCGGGAACCAAACGCAGTTTGCGGTTTCACTCGCGCCCAGCAGCGCGGGTTACTTGCTGACGGTGAAGCTCGCCGATGTAACT
>JBAWFY010000377.1:0-6463 GCA_049592335.1 Occallatibacter sp. | reverse complement strand
GTTCACTCTCGACGAGCGCAGCGAGGAATTGGCCCCCGTCGATTTCCGCGACACCGGCAACCTCGAATCACATTTGGTTCATGCTTTTTCGCCTGGCGCCGCGCTTGAGCGATCGAAAGCCGGCATCGACCGCATTCTTGCTCTTGTTCCCGACGTAGCGCGCGAACGCGTCGAGATCCAACCCCGCTCCGCAACGGAAGTCGGCCTGCTCGTGCACGGGCTCGAGTTTGCACGCGTGCGTCACGGCGCCGCGGCGCACTCCTTCGCGCGCGAAGATGAGGTTACTTTCGGCGCGGGCCCGAGCGAAACCCCCCTTACGGCAGAAAATGAAGACCTCTGCCGCGATCTGCTGCGCCGCCTCTTCCTGAGCCGCCATGCCGACGGCACGCGCACCGATCCGCTCTTCCGCCTGGCACCCGAGCGCTGGCTTGAGTCGCGCCTGCGCACAGCGCTTCCGGAGATGCTTCCCGACCTGCGCGGCGATCCGATCTACAGCCAGGTTCCCGCTTTCTCCACCGGCGATCGCGGAATGCTCGATCTGCTTGCGCTCGACCGCCGCGCCCGGCTCGTGGTTCTGGAACTCAAAGCCAACGAGGATCTGCATCTACCGTTGCAGGCACTCGACTACTGGATGCGTGTGCGCGCCCTCAATGCCGACCGCAAGTCCGCCGCCCAACCCGCACTTCGATCCGCCGAGCCCGTCTCGGCCTTCACGCGCAGCGGCTACTTTCCCGGCATAGAGATCTCGCCGCTTCCACCGCGCATGATCCTCGCCGCGCCAGCCCTGCGCATCCACCCGGCCAACGAACCAATTCTCCGCTACCTCTCGCCCGAGATCGAATGGGAGCTGCTCGGCCTGACCGAGCACTGGCGCCGCGAGCTCAAAATCGTCTTTCGCAAACGCAGCCGCCAGTCCAATCACTGACAACTGTCTTGCGAATTGCCGTAAACTGATGATGTGATGGCTATCGCTGGTGTTTCTCCCACCATCAAGCCGCGTACGCCCAAGGGCGGGTTTTCAAACCAGCCCTTCACCGACTTCAGCGACGCAGAGAATGCGCGCTCCATTCGCCGCGCGCTCGATCAGGTCTCGGTTCACCTTGGCAGCGAGTACCCGCTCATCATCGGGGGCAAGCGGCTGAAGACTGCGGAGAGAATCCGCTCCATCGATCCGGCGCGTCCGGCGCAAGTTGTCGGCGTGCATCAGAAGGCTGGCGCAGCGCAGGTCGATGCCGCCATGACTGCTGCGCTCCGCGCTTTCGATTCCTGGAGCAAGACTCCCGTCGAACACCGTGTGTCGCTGCTGCTCGGCGCCGCCGAAATCATTCGCAAGCGCAGGTTCGAGTTCATGGCTTGGCTCGTGTACGAAGTGGGCAAGAACTGGGCTGAAGCCGATGCCGACGTAGGCGAAACCATCGACTTCCTCGAGTTCTACGCGCGCGAAGCCCTGCGCCTGGCCACGGCCGGCGCGCCCATTCAGTATCCCGGCGAGCGCAACGAGCTCTTTTACATTCCGCTCGGCGTGGGCGCGGTGATTCCGCCTTGGAATTTTCCATTCGCCATCATGGCCGGCATGACGGCTGCAGCCATCGTCACCGGCAATAGCGTGATTCTCAAACCCTCGAGCGACGCGCCCACCATCGCCGCGCGCTTCGTCGAAGTTCTCGAAGAAGCCGGCATGCCCGACGGCGTGGTCAATTTCTGTCCCGGCTCCGGCGCTACGTTCGGCAACGCCATCGTCGAACACCCCAAAACTCGCTTCATCGCATTCACTGGCTCGCGCCCTGTCGGCCTGGAAATTCACCTGCGTGCGGCGCAACACCATCCCGGCCAGATTTGGATCAAGCGCACCATTCTCGAGATGGGCGGCAAGGATTCGATCCTCGTCGCCGCCGATGCCGACCTCGATGGCGCTGTCGAAGGCGTGGTCGCGTCGGCCTACGGCTTCAGCGGACAGAAGTGCTCGGCCTGTTCGCGGGCGATCATCGAAGCGCCCCTTTATGACGTCTTTGTCGAGCGGCTCCGCGAGCGCGTCGCCGCGCTCACCGTCGGCGATCCTGCGACGAATCCCGACCTTGGCCCGGTGATCAACCAGTCGGCGCTCAATTCCATACGGGGCTATATTGAAACCGGCAAGAAAGAAGGCAACCTCATTGCCGGTGGGAACGCGCTCGAAACCGAGTCGGGCGGCTACTTCATCGAGCCAACTGTCTTCTCCGAAATCCCGCCGCAGGGGGTGCTGGCACAGGAAGAGATCTTCGGTCCCGTGCTGGCGCTCATCAAGGTGGAGAGTTTCGAAGAAGGCCTGCGCGTGGCCAATAACACCGAGTACGGCCTCACCGGGTCTGTTTATACGAACGACCCCGTCCAAAAGGCTGCGGCGCGCAGCGCCTTTCATGTGGGCAATCTCTATTTCAATCGCAAGTGCACGGGCGCCATGGTCGGCGCGCATCCCTTCGGCGGCTTCAACATGAGCGGAACCGACTCTAAGGCCGGCGGGCCCGATTACCTCTACTTGTTTACGCAGGCCAAGAGCGTGGCGGAGAAGCTCGAGCCGCCTGTAGCTGTGTCGCCAGAGTGAAACTTCCCGGCAAGAATCATCCGCAATTGCGGTCAGAGCCAGCGCCCTTGCGTTCTTCGGCTTGTGCATCTAATCAATCCGAAAGATTCGAATGACAGCTCTGGAATTCACATTGATCGTATTGGCTCTTTCCGTGCTCGCCGGCCTTCTCGGCGCGCTTACCGGACTTGGCGGCGGAGTCGTCGTCGTGCCTGCACTCACGCTCGCACTCGGCGTGGATATGAAATACGCTATCGGCGCGTCGCTCGTCTCGGTCATTGCCACGTCTTCGGGAGCGGCAGCCGCCTACGTGCGCGAGGGTTTCTCGAACATCCGCATCGGCATGTTTCTTGAGATCGCCACGACGATGGGCGCGATTCTGGGCGCTTTCCTCGCCAGCCGCATCAGCACTCATGCGCTGGCCATTGTCTTTGGGCTGATTCTGCTGCAGGCCGCGTTCATGTCATTCAAGGGCACGGCGGAGAGCAAAGAAGGGGCGGAATCGGATGCGCTGGCCAAACGGCTGCGGCTCGGCGGCGCTTATCCCGACGAGGGCTCTCAGCAACAATACGGCGCGCGCCATGTGCCAGGTGGCTTCGCCCTGATGTTCGGCGCCGGCACGCTCTCCGGCCTCCTCGGAATCGGCTCCGGCGCCGTAAAAGTGATCGCCATGGACCGCATCATGCGCATTCCTTTCAAGGTTTCCACTACCACCAGCAACTTTATGATCGGCGTCACCGCCGCGGCCAGCGCTGGACTCTATCTCCGGCAGGGATACATCAAGCCGCAAGTGACCATGCCCGTCATGCTTGGCGTACTCGCCGGGGCATTGCTGGGCGCAAAGTTGCTCGTGCACATGCGGGTCAAGACGCTGCGCACGGTCTTCGGCATTGTGATACTCGCCTTAGCGATCGAAATGATCTTCAAAGGCATTACAGGAGGCGTGTAAGCGATGGACGATCGGCGCCTGGAAGTCATGATTGGACAGCTTTTGCGGGCTGGAGTTCTTCTGGCCGCGTCCGTGGTTCTTGCCGGTGGCATTCTCTATCTTGCCCGGCACCATGCCGACCGGGTGAACTACCACACCTTCACAGCCGGCGGTCAGGAAACTCGCAAGTACGCCGGAATCGTGCAGTCGGCGGCGCACGGCGAGAGCGCGGCGATCATTCAGATTGGATTGCTGCTGCTGGTTCTCACGCCGGTCGCGCGCGTGGCCGTGGCTCTCGTGGGTTTCTTTCTCGAGGGCGACCGCCTGTATGTGGGGGTGAGCCTGATTGTCCTGGTGATTCTCGCGTTCAGCCTGATGCACGCGACGTGACCACAAACAAGCTTCGGTATGGCTATCGCTAGACTCTGGTAGCCTGCGTGCTTCGTGCTTCGGCTTCCATCTTGTTTCCGGCTTCGGCCGCGGCCTTGGCCAGTACCCGGTGATGAATGGTGAACAGAGCCAGTTCCAGCCGGTCGCCCACGCCGGTTTTATCGTAAATCGATCGCAGATAATTCTTGATCACTTGCTCAGTGGTTTTGAGCCGCTGCGCAATTTCCCGGTTTTTGCAACCTTGCACAATCAGAGCCACGATGCGCATCTCTTTCGGCGTCAGCCGGTCGCGCACGCGCGCGCCCACCAGGTCGTCCTCAGGCGTCTCCGGCTGGACAGTTTGGGTGGGCTGCCAGATGTCGCCGGCAGCTACGCGGCGCACGCACTCCACCAGCGCCGTTCCCGACACGCTGCGAAAGACCACGCCCCGGAATCCCTGATGTAGGTACACGGAAGGATTCTCGTGATTTTCGATCACGACAATGCCGCGGCTGCCGGTCGTCTCAAGCAGCACGGCGAGGCGTGCCAAATCCGGCTGCAGCGAAGCCGCAAACACCACAAGCGAGCCGGGGAACGTAGTGATGGCGTGGAACATGCGTTCGATATCTGTACACTGCGCAATGATGCGCATGTCCTCGTCCATGGCCAGAACCTTTGCCGTTCCGGCGCGGAAAATCGCTTGCGAATCCGCCAGGATAATCTTGTTCATCGCGTCTGTCCTGAACGTCCTGCCCCTCTCGGGAAGATCTCAACGCTTTGCGGTTCAAAATCACGGCTCTTATGAGCCTGGCCAAGTGCGTCCTTCATCCCATCGTCCCTATCGGCTGAAAAACAGTAACCTTGGCAGTGTCCGTTCTTTGAACAGCGCCTGCCGTCAGCTTGACCGGCAGCCCGAGGCAATATGGCAAGTCTGTGGTTCCAGGAGGTGCGTCTATCACCGAGCTTACAGGAGTCCGCGCTCCGAGTCATCCTGTAGTTTGATCCCGGCTTGGGGGCGGTCCACCGTAAAGCAACTGCCAGGCTCCGCTGGCCCGGCAACCTCCGAATTACTCAGTTGCTCCGTCACCCTGCTGGCGGCTGTAAGTTCCGAAACAGGTGTATATTGGGGTCATTCCGGGCTCTGATGGTCCTGATCGACAAAGATAAGAACTTCCCCTGCTGCCGAAAAACCTCTTTCCTGACGCGTCCTCTCACGGCCGCCGGAAAGATGTACCTGCGATTATGCGTAGCCAGCCATCGAAATGTTCTGAGGTCTGCAAGTCAGCCAGGAGAATGAAGCAATGAACCTGCGACGAACGGGTCTTGTGTGCTTTACAGCCGCTGCCATATGTTTGGCCCGTGCTCAAAAGATAGAAGTATCGCCGACTACTGTCATGATCGATGAAACTGCGTCCGTTTCGGTAACAGGCTTAACGCCTGGCTCTCACGCGACCATCCGAGCGGAATTGACCGACGGTGACGGAAATCCCTGGGCTGCGGAAGCCGAGTTTGGCGCAGACGCGCAAGGAGCCGTGGATACCGCGAAACAGGCTCCAGTCAGCGGCTCGTATCGAACCGTATCTGCCATGGGCCTGATCTGGTCCATGCGGCCCGCCAAGAGGGGTGTTCACCTCTACGAGCTTCCCCACGCCTTCGGCTCTCAGGTCATCCAGTTCCATCTCTTGCTTGATGGCAAAGAAGTCTCGACGGCGCAGCTTGAACAGATTGCCATCCGTCCCGGTGTGCAGCAGATTCAACTGGACGGAGCCTTGCACGGTACGCTCTTTGTGCCGGGTACCGCGGGTAAACATCCAGCCATCCTTGTCGTCGGTGGTTCGGAGGGCGGGCAACCGGGGCGTCGCGCCGCGTGGCTGGCTTCCCATGGTTATGCTGCGCTTGCGCTTTGCTATTTTCATTGCGAAGGAATGCCGCAGAGCCTGGAGAGAATTCCGCTGGAGTACTTCGGGCACGCCATTCTGTGGATGTCGCAGCGTCCGGAGGTTGACGCAGACCATATTGGCGTCATGGGGACTTCGCGAGGCGGGGAACTTGCCTTGCAGCTTGGCTCGATGTATCCCGCGATCAAGGCCGTGGTCGCATTCGTCCCAGCCAACGTTCGCTATCCCTCTTGCTGCGGTCAAAGGCTCGGTCCCTCGTGGACGTGGAAAGGGCAGCCCTTAGCTTGGTCGGCGCCTTGGCTGAATAACAGCCCGGCCATGAGTATGAGTGCCGAAATCGCAGTGGAGTACACGCATGGCCCTATTTTGATGATTGGCGGAGAGAGCGATGATGTATGGCCTTCCGCCCAGATGGTGGATGCGGCAGCATCGCGGCTCCGCTCCAACCACTTCGCTTATCAGGTCGTCATTTTGAAGTACGATCACGCTGGTCATCGCGCAGGCCTTCCCGAGATTGTGCCCACATGGAACGAAGGTGTCGTTCACCCAATTTCAGGGAGGCACGTAGATTTCGGCGGAACTCCGGAAGGGAATGCAGAGTCGTCTTTGAACGCGATTCCCCGGGTGCTGGACTTTCTGCACCAAAATCTGCCCGAATCGGTTGCCGCAAAGTGATTTCGTGCACAAGGCTACCGCCCTGTTCAAGAT